>JANNLM010000131.1:0-16327 GCA_031396825.1 Gammaproteobacteria bacterium
GCCGCCGGACAGTTGTGCCGGCATCAGGTTCTCGAAGCCGGCCATGTTCACGACCTCGAGTTTCAGGCGCACCATGACGCGCAGTGTGCTCTCGTCCAGCGTGGCGTGCTCGCGCAGCGGCATCGCCACGTTCTCGCCGACGCTCATCGAGCCGAACAGCGCGCCGCCCTGGAACGAGACGCCGATCTGGCGGCGCAGCGTGTCGGCCTCTTTCTCGCGTATGCGCGCCACGTCGTGGCCCAGCACGCTGACCGTGCCGGACGTCGGCCGGTTGAGCCCGAGCAGGTGGCGCAGCAAGGTGGTCTTGCCGGAGCCCGAGCCACCCATGATCACGCGGATCTCGCCCGGCGCGACGGCCAGGTTCACGTCGTGCAGCACCTGGCGGCGCCCGTAATGCGCGTTGAGGTCGCGCACCACGATCACCGGGTTGGCCGTGCTCATCGGGTCAGCAGGAAGGTGAAGGCCATGTCGGCGACGACCAGGCTGCTGATCGACACCACCACCGCGCGCGTCGCCGCGCGCCCGACGCCCTCGGCGCCGCCGGTGACCGAAAAACCGGTGCTGCACGCGATCAGCGCGATCAGCACGGCGAAGATCATGGACTTGGCGATGCCCTGCAGCACGTCGCCCGCGACCAGCGACTCGAGCGTCTGGCGCGCGAACACGCCGTAATCGATGTCCAGGTGCGGCGCGCCGTACACCGCGGCGCCGAACACGCCGATGGCGTCGGCCAGCACGGTGAGCACCGGCAGCATGATCAGCATCGCCACCAGGCTCGGCGCGACCAGGTAGCGCACCGGGTTGACGCCGATCACGCGCAGCGCGTCGATCTCCTGCGACACCTGCATGGTGCCGATGCGCGCGGCCAGCGCCGAGCCGGAACGCCCGGCGACGAGGATGCCGACGATCAGCGGCGCGAACTCGCGCGTGATGGACAACGCCACCAGCGGCACCAGCTTGGTCTCGGCGCCGAAGGTCTCCAGCGTGTGCAGCCCCTGGATGGCGAGCATCAGGCCGACCGTGAACAGCAGCAGCGCGCAGATCGGGATGGCGCGCACGCCGATCTCCATCATCTCGGCGATCACCGGCTCGATGCGCACCGGCTGGCGGTGGCGCCGGCCGACCGCGATCCAGTAGACGCTCTCGGCCAGCAGCGCGGCGATGTAGCCGAGTTCGTTGATGGCCGCGGCGGTGGTGCGCCCGATCTGCTCGCTCCACTGCCAGACGCGCGCCACGGCGTTCATGCCGGCGCCACCGAGCGCGCCGCGGCGATGTCGCCGTGGATCGGGAACACGGTTTCGAGGCGCGCCAGCTTGAGCACCGCCATCACCGGCGCGCTGACCGCGACCAGGCCGAACTGGATGCGCTCCTTGCGCGCGCGCTGGTAGCCCTCGACGAAACTGGCGATGCCGGAGCTGTCGATGTACGACACCGCGGCGAGGTCCACCAGGACGGGTTTTTTCGCGTCGAGCCCGGCGAGGATGGCCGCGCGCACTTCGGCGGACCACGACAGGTCCACCTCGCCCGCCACCGTGACCACGCGATAGCCGTGCTCCTCGCGCGTTTCGCAACGATTCATGCCGCCGTCTCCGGGACCCATCAGTCGATCTTCTTGCTCATGACGAGCAGGTTGCCGCGTCCGTCGGCCGGTTTGCGGTGCTCCCAATGGTCCATGATCGTATCAATGAAATGCAGGCCGAGGCCGCCGACGCGCGAGCGGCTCGGCCGCCTGGGCTTGAGCCGTTCGGGCGTCACCGCGTCGGCGTAATCGCGCAGCAGGAACACCAGGGTCTCGCCGCGCCGCTCCAGGACCAGGTCCATCAGGCCCTGAGCGCCGCGGTAGCCGTGGCGGATGACGTTGGCGCAGGCCTCGTCGAGCGCCAGCACCGTGCGGTCGACCGTTTCGGGCGAGCAGCCCGCGGTGCGCAGCGAGGCCGCGACCGCTTCGCGCACGCGGCGCAGCGACTCGGGTTGCGCCGGCAGGTGCAGGTCCATGAGGCGCTCGCCGGGTTGCTCGCGGCCTTCCAGCACCAGCAAGGTCGTGTCGTCCTTGCGCGAGAGGTCGCGCAACGACTGCACCAGCGCGGTCAGGCGCTCGCCCGGCGTCAGCGCGGCGTGCTGCTCGATCAGGCGCCGCAGCCCGACTTCGTCGAGCGGCTTGCCGTCGGCGTCGTGCGCCTCGGTCACGCCGTCGGTGCACAGGTACAGCGCGCCATCGCCGACTTGCAGGTGGTGCTCGTGGAATTGCGTGTCCGGACTGATGCCCAGCGGCGGCGCGTCGGCCTTCAGGTGCTGGTAGCGGCCGGCGGCGGTGCGATAGAGGCCCGGCGGGAAACCGGCGTTGGCCCAGGTCAGCCTGGCGGTGCGCGGATCGTAGAGGCCGGCGAACACGCAGACGAACATGCCGCGCGTCGCGGTCTCGCACAGCTCGGCGTTCACGCGCGCGAGCAATTTTGGGAGCGGCAGGCCCGCGCGGCCCAGGCAGCGCAGCAGGCTGGTGGTGCGCACCATCAGCAGCGCCGCGTCGAGGCCCTTGCCGGAGACGTCGCCGATGGTGAAGCCCAGGCGTCCGCCCTCGACCTCGAAGTAATCGTAAAAATCGCCCGACACCTCGAGCGCCGGCAGGTTGATGCCGGCCAGCGGAAACGGCTGTTGGCGCGGCTTGGGCAGCAGCTGCTGCTGCAGTTCGCGCGCGAGGTCGAGCTCGCGCTTCATGCGGTTCTGCGTCATCAGGTCGGCCGCCATCTGCGCGTTGCGGATGGCGAGCGACACCGCGGTGCCGAGCACGCGCAGCACCTGCAGGTCCTGCTCGCTGAATAGCCCATTACCGCGGCGCTTGTTTATCACCTCGAGCACGCCGAAGCGGCGGTCGCCGGCCTGCAGCGTGGTGCACATGATCGAGCGCGTCTGGAACCTGGTCTTGTCGTCCACCGCTTTATAGAACGCGGGGTCCGCTTGCACGTCGCGCACCATCTTCCAGCCACCCTCGGCAAGGGTCTTGCCGACGATGCCGGCGGTGCGCGGGATGCGCAGCCCGGTGATCGGCGCGGGGCCGGACGAGGCGCGGCACACCAGCTCCTCGCCTTCCAGCAGGAACACCGAGGCGGCTTCGGCTTCGAGGAAGTCGATGATGTGCTCGGCGGCGGCGCGCAGGGTTTCGTCGAGGTCGAGCGATTGCGCGAAGGCCTGCGACAGCTCGGCCAGCAGGAACAGCTCGCGCGACTCGGCGCTGCCGCCGAGCAGTACGTGCATCCGATCCTTCAGGGTGCTGGTCACCGCAGCCAGTGTAGGAGCAAAAAAGGGGACGCACATCTTTTCGTAAAGATGTGCGTCCCCTTTTGTTCGCTAGGAGGACAGGCGGCGCTGCTTCGGGCTCAGCATGGTCCGATCGGCGTCGGCGAGCTCGGGGATCTCGAACTCGTAGGCGTGCGTATGCACGCGCAGCGTGTCGCGGTGCTTGAGCGGCTGCTCGCCGATCACGCGCTCGTCGTTGATGAAGGTGCCGTTGACGCTGCCCTCGTCGCGCACCCAGAAGGTCTGGCCGCGGCGCTCGATGGTGGCGTGCCAGCGTCCGACGGTCTTCTCCGGGACGATGATGTACTGGCGCGTCGGGTCGGTGCCGCCCGCGCGGCCGATGACCACCGACTGCCCGCCGAGCTCGTGGCGCTCGATGGTGTTGTACAGCACCGCTTTCGGGCCGCCGTCGTGCTCCGCGTCGTCCTCGGCCGGCGCACCGGCCTTCGCGCCTTTGGCAGCGTGGCGCGTCAGCCGGAAGGCCCAGCCGAGCGCGATGGCGATCGCCAGCAGCGCCAGCGCGCTGAGCACCCACCAGACCCAGCCGCCGCCTTCGTCCGCGGCACCGGTCGCGCCCTCGGCCGTACCCTGCGCCGGCTCCGGCACCCCCGTTTCGGGCGGCGGCGTCGAAGCCGGCGACTGCCTGCCGGCGGCGGGCTCTCCGGCCGCGGCGGTGTCCAGCACCGTATCGATGCGCTTGAGCGTGCGGCTGATGCCATCGGCGCTCAGCACGCGGAAATACTCGCCGCCGGTGGCGGTGGCCAGCGACTGCAAAAGCTGGAAATCCGCCCGCTCGGTGAAGGCGATGCCCAGGATGCTGACCCCCTCGCGCTTGGCCTGGTTGGCGAGGTCCTGGCGCAGCCACTGGTGCAGCTCGGCGTCGCGGCGCTTGTCGCCGGTGTCCACGAAGCCGTCGGTCATCAGCACGATGGCGCGCGTGGCCTCGGGGCGGCCCTCGCTGCGCAGCTCGTACAGGCCGCGCTCGACGCCGGCCGCGATCTGGGTCCACGCGCCGCGGTAATTGAACTTGCGCAGCGCGTTCTCGGCCTCGCCGTCGGCGGCGACCTCCGCCGGCATCAGCGGCAGGGCGAGCTGCGCGTCAGCGGTGAACAGCACGATGGCGACGCGCGTGTCGGGCGGCTGGCTGCGGATGAATTCCATCACGGCCGGCGCGGCGAGCCGCGCTGGGTCGTTGGCGCGCATCGAGCCGGAGTTGTCGAGGACCAGCACCACGTCGCGCGCGGCGAAGGCCGGCAACGCGGCCAGCAGCAGTGCGGCGGCAACGATGCCGCGCCGCAACATTCCACTTGAACGATGGCTCATGTCGCCAATTCTAGTCAGGGTCCCCGGCCGACATGTGAACTGGCGCACAGTGGGCCAGTCCCGCCGTGGTCAAAAACTGCTCAGGCGGCGCCGTGCTCGCGGGTGTCGGTGAAGCGGATGTCGGGGTGGCGTTCCTGCGCCATCTGCAGGTTGACCGCGCTGGAAGCGAGGTAGACCAGGTCGCCGAAGTGGTCGCGTGCGAGCCGCGCGTCGTTCTTGTCCTGGAAATCCTTGAGCTTCTTCGGGTCCGGCGCGCCGACCCAGCGCGCGCAGTGCACCGTGACCGGCTCGAGCGCGGCCTCGACGCCGTACTCGTCCTTGAGGCGGAACTGCGTGACTTCGAACTGCAGCTGGCCAACCGCGCCCAGGATGATGTCGTTGTTGGTCAGCGGGCGGTAGACCTGCGTCGCGCCCTCTTCGCACAACTGGTCGAGGCCCTTGTTGAGCTGCTTGGCCTTGAGCGGGTCGCGCAGCACCACGCGGCGGAACAGGTCGGGCGCGAAGTTCGGCACGCCGCTGTAGCGCAGCGCTTCGCCCTCGGTGAAGGTGTCGCCGATGGCGATGGTGCCGTAGTTGTGCAGGCCGATGATGTCGCCCGGCCAGGCCTCCTCGACCGCCTCGCGCTCCTGCGCCATGAAGGTGAGCGCGTTGGAAACCCTCACCGGCCCGCCGAGGCGCACCGAGTGCAGGGTCATGCCTTTCTTGTAGGCGCCCGAGCACAGCCGCACGAAGGCGACGCGGTCGCGGTGCTTGGGATCCATGTTCGCCTGGATCTTGAAGCAGAAACCCGAGAGCTTAGGCTCGTCGGGCTTCACCTCGCGACTGTCGGGGCCATGGGCCCCTCCCACAGAAGCATTTCCCACAACGGCGGTGCGCGACGACGGCGACGGCGCCCACTCGGAAAATCCGTTCAGCAGCTCGCGCACGCCGAAATTGTTGATGGCCGAGCCGAAGAACACCGGCGTCAGCTTCGCGGCGCGGTACTGCTCGAGGTCGAAGTCGTGGCCGGCAGCCTGCACCAGCTCGATCTCCTCGCGCAGCTGCTGGTAGACGTAGCCGAAACGCTCGTCGAGCCCCGGCGTCAGCAACCCGTCGAGCGTCTCGATCTCCGACACGCGCAGCTTCTCGCCCGAGTACAGGTAGAAGCGGTCCTCGGGCAGGTGGTAGACGCCCTTGAAGTCGCGGCCCATGCCGACCGGCCAGGTGATCGGCGTGCACTTGATGTTGAGGATGCGCTCGATCTCGTCCAGCAGCTCCAGCGGCGGCCGGCCCTCGCGGTCGAGCTTGTTGATGAAGGTGATGATCGGCGTGTCGCGCATGCGGCACACCTCCATCAGCTTGATGGTGCGCGGCTCCACGCCCTTGGCCGCGTCGATCACCATCAGGGCAGAATCGACCGCCGTCAGGGTCCGGTACGTGTCCTCGGAGAAATCCTCGTGGCCCGGCGTGTCGAGCAGGTTGATGACGCGCCCGTTGTACGGGAACTGCATGACGGACGTGGTGATCGAGATGCCGCGCTGCTGTTCCAGCGCCATCCAGTCGGAGGTCGCGTGGCGGCTGGCCTTGCGGCCCTTGACCGTGCCGGCGAGCTGGATCGCGCCGCCGAACAGCAACAGCTTCTCCGTCAGCGTGGTCTTGCCCGCGTCGGGATGCGAAATGATGGCGAAGGTGCGGCGCTTGGCCGCCTGCGCGGCGATGGCGGAGGACATGGGGCGCGGATTATAGGGGACAGACCACTGATCCCCCGCGAATCAGTGGTCTGTCCCCAATTACGATTACGCTTTATTCGGGCGGGCCCAGCGGCAGGGTCTGGATCGGCGCCAGTTCGTCGCCGACGGCGTGCGCCCTCAGGAACGCGTGCGACAGGGTGTACAGGACCGTGCGCCCGGAGTCCTCGACCAGCAGCACCGACCGCATCGGCGGGTTGAACCGCACCGGTGCGAACGTCTGGCACGGGGCGTCGCTGTTGTCGCCGGTGGGCGGGCAGCCGCCGCCGGTGCCGTCGTCGGGCGGCTTGTGGTCGATGCGACCGAGCGCGGTGAAGCCGCCGGCCTCCGCGACGCGGTAGGCCAGGAAGCCGGTGAAGGTGTCCGCGAAATTCTCCGAGCCGATCACCACCGGCACCGACAGCACGTCGCCCAGCAGCGTGAAGGCGTGCGGCTCGTGCTGCGCGACGCTCCAGGCCCACTGCCCCTCGCCCCCGATCAGCGCCTGATCCAGCAGCTGCGGCGCGGCGAGGTCGCCGACGTCGAATAGCTGCAACTGCACCTGCGGCGTGGGAAAGCCCGCGGCCGACACGCCGCGGCCGATGGCCAGCAGGTGCGCGGCCCCGAGCGGATGCAGGTAGGTCGAGACGCCGGGCACTTCGAGCTCGCCGGCGAGCGTCGGGTGCGCCGGGTCGCCCAGGTCGAACGTGAACAGCGGATCGACGATACGGAAGGTCACGACGAAGCCGCGGTCGCCGAGGAAGCGGGCGGCGAAGATCGACTCGTCGCGGATGAAATCGCGCACCTCGCCGACGATCTCCAGCGGCGCCACGCCGGTGGCCGGGGAATCGAGCACGAACAGGTGATTGGTGCGCTGCCAGCCCTCGTCGGGGACGAACCGCGCCTCGGTCGTCGCCGTGCGCAGGTGACCCTCGTGCTCGGACAAGCCGTAGCTGCCGTGCAGCCAGCCGTCGACCACGCCATGTCCGGCCGGGCGCGCGGGCCCGTCATCGTCGAGGCGGTAGCGGTAGATCGCGGTCTGCTGCTGCTGCGCGGCGTTCCACCACCAGCCGCCGCTGCCCTGCGCCATGTAGAGGTGCTGCGGGCTGGAATAGACCTGCCAGGCGCTGTTGACGCTGGCCATCTGCGCCAGGTCCGTGCCGTCCGTGTCGATGCTGGAGATGGCGATGAGACCGAGCCGCTGGTCCAGCTGCGGGCGGCTCACCGATGCGCAGGCCAGCGGCGCCGGCAGGCTGACCTCGTCCAGCCCCTGCCGCCAGACCGGCAGCAGCTCGAACAGCGGCGCCTCGCGCACGGCCTCGGCGATGCGGGCGCGAATCAGCCGGGACAGGATTTCGATGCGCCCGGCGTCCTCATGCTCCAGTGCCCAGCGGTATTCCTCGTACACCAGCCGGAAGAACGACGGGTCCTGCGCCAGCGAGCGCGGCAGTCCCGCCGGCGAGGAGGTGATCAGGTGCAGGCGCTGGCCGATGCGGCGCGAGCCGAGCAGGTAGCCGCTGATCTGGAAGCGGTCCGTCAGGACGGGCTGGTCCGGGTCGGCCAGATCGTAGAACAGCAGTTGCGTGGCGCCCACCACGAAATTGGCGCCGGGTCCGTCCCAGAACAGCCAGCCGTAACGGTTAGTGACGACGACCAGGCGGTTGGCGGCGGCGTCGAGATACATGCCGCTGGCGTAGTGCTCGCCGGTGTCGCGGCGCGCGGTGACCGCCATGGTTTCCGCCGGCACGGCGTCGACCGCAAGCAGTTCGTTGTTGGCATGCCCGCGCAAGACGTAGAAGCGGCCGGTGTCGGGATCCGCCTCGACCACGTCGTCCTCGTCGACGCCGGCCTCCTGGGTGTTGGTCTGCGACACCGCGATCGGCGCCGGCGTCACACCGCCGATCGAGGCGTCGAGAGCGCCGGCGGCGATGCTGGGCGCGCCCGCGAACGGCAGCGCGTCCGGGCAGCCCCAGCAGGGGACGCCGAACCAGTGGCCCTCGAGGTACTCGCGGGCCAGCGCGCGCGCGTAGTACTCGCGGAACTCGGCGCAGTCGCGGAAGCTCGACTGCTCGAGCGCGGACTTGGGCGTCGCGATGGAGGTCGGGGCCGGATCTTCGGCGGGGTCATTCGAGCAACCGACGAGCGCCAAAGCGGCCACAAGCACGACGGTGACAGCCTTCGTTCCCATGACACGCTCCCACTGGGCACCGCGTCCAGTTTGCGACACCCCGTCTGAACCCAAGCTTAATGAACCCTCAATGGAACCCGTACGCCGCCATGCCGAGGTTGCCGTAGGAGAAGCTCCGGTGCAGTGACGTCGCCGCCCCGCCCGCCCCGCCGGCAAAGAACAGCGGCAGGAAGTGATCCTCGGTCGGGTGCGCGCGCCCTGGCTCTGGCGCCTGCTTGCGGTAATCGCACAACGCGTCCCAATCGCCCGCGACGAGGCGCTGGTGGATCCAGTCGTCGAAGGCCGTCGCCCACGGCGCCGGCGGGGCGTCCCCACCCCAGTCCAGCGCGCCGAGGTTGTGCACGGCGCCGCCGCTGCCGATCAGCAGCACGCCGTCGCCGGCCAGCGGTGCGAGCGCGCGCCCGAGCTCGTAGTAGTCGCGCGGCGTGTCCATGGTGGCCGAGACCTGCACCACCGGCACGTCCGCGTTCGGGTACATCAGCAGCAGCGGCACCCACACGCCGTGGTCGAGCCGCAGGTCGTCCGTGGTCACGGCGCCGGCGCCCGCCTTGCCGAGCAGGTCGCGCACGCGGTCGCGCAGCCGCGGGTCGCCGGGCGCGGCGTACTCGAGGTCGTAGAGCTCGTCGGGAAAGCCGGAGAAGTCGTGCCAGGTGGTGAAGCGCGGCGGCGACTTCACCGCGCGCTCGCGCGTCAGCCAGTGCGGTGAGACCGCGACGATGGCGCGCGGCCGCGGCAGGTGGCCGCCGAGGCCGGCCAGGAACTCCCGCGCCGGCAGGCGCGAGATCGGCAGCGTCGGCGCGCCGTGCGAGATGAACAGGCTGGAGAACTTCACGGCGCCTCGAGGTGGATGCGCCGCAGCTCGGACTCGAGCTGGCGGTTCTCGTGCAGCGGGTCCTTCATCGCGACCAGGCGCGCGGCGCGCGCCTCGACCTGGCGCAGCGTGTCGCGGAAGGCGCCGATCCGCGCCTGCTCGCTGCCGCTCGCCGCTGCCGGGTCGGCCAGGCCCCAGTGCGCGCGCGCCGGCGTGCCGGGCCACAGCGGGCAGGTCTCGCCGGCGGCGTTGTCGCAAACGGTGATGACGATGTCCATGCGCGGCGCGCCCGGCGCGCTGAACTCATCCCAGCTCTTGCTGCGCAGCCCCGCGGTCGGCACGCCGTGTTCCTCGAGCACGCGCAAGGCCAGCGGATTGACGCGCCCGGTGGGCTTGCTGCCGGCCGAGTGCGCGCGAAAGCGGCCCTGGCCGAGGTGGTTGATCAGTGCCTCGGACAGGATCGAACGCGCCGAGTTGCCGGTGCAGAGCACCAGGACGTTAATCACGGGCAGCGCTACAACGTGCAGTGATGCCCCGGGTGCTTGTGTCCATATTTCTGATGGTATTCCTCGGCGAGCCAGAACGCCGCCGCCGGCACGATCTGGGTGACGATGCCGCCACGGAAGCGCTGCTGGTTCAGCTCGGCCGTGACCCGCTCCGCCACCGCCTTCTGCTCGGGCGAGTGGTAGAAGATCGCCGAGCGGTACTGCGAGCCCTCGTCGGGGCCCTGGCGGTTCATCTGCGTCGGGTCGTGGATCTCGTAGAACTTGCGCACCAGCACCTCGAAGCCGACCTTGCACGGGTCGAACTCGACCTGCGCCACTTCGGCGTGGCCGGTCTCGTCGGTGCACACGGCCTCGTAGGTGGGCTCCTGCACCTGGCCGCCCATGTAGCCGACCGCCGTCGCGCTGACGCCCGGCACCTTGCCGAGCTTGAACTCCACACCCCAGAAACAGCCGGCCGCGAATGTCGCCTTCTCCATCGTCATCTCCTGCCTCTCGTTGCAATTCGTTTGGTGCCGATAATGATGTCGCGCGCGCGCAGGTCCGCCAGCAGCGCGCGACCCTGCTCAACCACCGCTTCGCGCAATGGATGATGCAGCTCGCGCGCGATGCGCAGCAGCAACTGGCGGCCGGTGGCGCGGCCATCGGCCATGAACTGCAGCAGCCGTGCCGTCACGCCGTTGGTCTCCATGAACTTGACCTCGTCCTGCGCGTTGCGCCAGACCACGAGATGCGTGGGCTGCTTGTCCGGCGCCTTCGGCTGGAAAGCCGGACCGATGCGGTGCACGGGGAATGCATAAGTCAGCGCCCAGGCGACGGGTGACACCACCGGCACGCCCTCGACCAGGTCGCCGGCCGGTTCGGCCAGCTCCGCCGGTGGCGGCGCCTGCGCCAGCGACAACGCCAACTCGACCCACTCGTAGTGGGCCAGCTCGCGCAGGAACGGCGCGTCGCCCTTCACGCGGCCGCGCTCGTGCTCGAGATAGGCGAGGAATTCGGCGGCGATCTGGTGGAACAGGGGCTGATGCGATTCGTGGCGCGAGAAAAAGTCGCGCACCATTGCGTGCCAGCGCGCATCCGGCGTGATCCTGCGCAGCACGGGGAACGCGCTCGCGAGGAACCCCTCCACATTGTTATAGAACAGCTCGCGGTAGATCTTCATGCGCCGCGGCTCGATGCCGCGCGGCGCCGGGTTGCGCTTGGGGTCGCGCAGGTGCGCGGCGAAGCGGTACTGCAACCGCTGGAACGGCTGCACCTTGCGGCGTGCGGCGGCCCTAGCCATGGCGGGCCTGCAATTTGCCGACGCGCTCGACTTCGCGCAGCAGCACCGGCAGCGGCGGGATGTTGAAGTCGCGCTCGAGCAGCGTCGGCACGGGGCCGAGCCGCGCATAGGCATGGTCGAGCAGGTCCCACACCGGGTCGCAGACGTCGGCGCCGTGCGTGTCCACGCGCAAGTCCTCGGCCTCGACGTAGTGGCCGGCCACGTGCAGGTAGCGCACGCGCGCGGCCGGCAGGCCGTCGAGGAAGGCACGCGCGTCGTAGCGGTGGTTGATGCTGTTGACGTAGATGTTGTTGACGTCGAGCAGCAGGCCGCAGCCGGCGCGCTCGAGCACGGCGTTGACGAACTGCAGCTCGGTCATCTCGGCGCCGGGCATGGCGTAGTAGGAGACGTTCTCGACCGCGATCTCGCGCTCGAGGATGTCCTGCACGCGGCGGATGCGCGCGGCGACGTGCTTGACCGCATCCTCGGTGAACGGGATCGGCATCAGGTCGTAGAGATGCCCGTCATCCGAGCAGTACGACAGGTGCTCGGTGTAATAGCGGATCTGGTGCTGGTCGAGGAACTTGCCGACGCGCTTCACGAAGCCGGTGTCCAGCGGCGCCGGGCTGCCGAGCGACAGCGACAGGCCGTGCGTGACGAACGGGTGGCGCTCGGTCAGCGCGCGGAACTGGCGGGCGTACTTGCCGCCGAGCTCCATCCAGTTTTCCGGCGCGACTTCGAAGAAGCCGATCGCATCAGGCACGCGCTCGAGCAGCGGCGCGACCAGTTCGCGCCGCAGGCCGAGGCCTGCGCCGGCAATGGAGGAGGTGGCGGGTTTCTTCATCAGGGGCAAAAAGGCCCGGGGTCGCCCCCGGGCCTGGTTTCAACGCAGCGCGATTACTTCTTGCCGCCGCACTTGCCCTCGCCGCACTTGCCTTCCTTGGCCTTCTTGTCGCCGCCGCACTTGCCTTCCTTGGCCATCTTGTCGCAGGCCGCCTTGGCGTCGGCCTCCTTCATCTTGCCCTTCTCCATCTTGTCCTTCATGCACGCGGCGCCGCACTTGCCCTCGTGGCCCTTGCCTTCGGCCGGCGTGGCCGGAGTTGCGGGAGTCGCCTGGGCAACCATGTAGCCCGAAGCGAGTTCGGCCACCTGGAACACGGAAGCCTGCGCGCCGACGCCAGCCAGCGTGAAGGCGGCGCCCAGTGCGAGTGCCAGCGGTTTCTTCGAAAACGTCTTGCTCATGACTTGTCCTCGTGGGAATTGGTTAAGGGCGCTTGATTGGCCCGGCGCCACTGTACGCCAGCGCATCGGCCACTGCATGTCGCAGCGCACCCGGCGCCGCTGGCATCAAGGCGTTGTTTCTGCTCGGAAAACATCGTGTTTCCGGGGCGCGATGACCGCAGTGCCGAGGGCGTCCTTAATTCATGCCCAGCCGTTCAGCACAGATAGCAGATGCTTCGCGCCTGGGACCTTCCCCATTCATGCCTGAGCGTTCAGGCGACCTTCTTGAGCCAGCGGCGGCGGCTTGGAACCGTCGTGGCACTCCGAACGTCTTCCGGCGTTATGGAGCAGTCGGGGTTGTGAACCTCGCAATGACAGTTGTTGCACAGCAGTTCGCACTTGGTCACCTCGGCGAGAACACGCTGCCAGGTTCTGTTCGACATGGATCGCAGGTCGAGCTCGAAGGACTTCAAGGCTGGAACCTTGTGATGAAAGACCATGGCCGCGTAATTCCGGGCGTACCCGCAGCGACGGCACGAACCGCCAAGCGACCGGATCAGAAAGAGTTTTCGTTGGCGGCCGCGTTCCTGCTGCTTGCGATATGACTGGTGGCGGTTGTTGGTGTCCGCGTTCTTGCACCGGCGCGAACAGAACCTCCACCTTCGAGCCTGGAGCTGTACACCGCAGGTTCTGCAGTTCTTCATGGGAGCGCACAATCCGCCGGCCGTAGCAGACGCCCAGTGTGCTGGCCGTAGTGGCTCATGCGCTGAGCCCGACCCGGGCGATTTCTGAGAGAATCCCCCGTGATGGGCCTCTAGCTCAGTCGGTTAGAGCAGCGGACTTGAAGAGGAGACTCCTAAACGGGAAACCGCATGGGGTTCAATCATGGGTTGCCGAGGCGCAAGTTCACTCTGCGCTCCGGTAGAACCGCTCAAATTCGGGGAAGCCTCGGCGACGTGGTAATCCCGAGCCAAGCCCGGTCAGCGAACCGGGAAGGTGTAGAGACTGTACGGGCGGGCCGAAAGGCAAGAGACAGTCCAGACCACGAACCCGAAAGGGGCGGCGCAAGCCGAAGTGGTACGCATAATCCGTTGGTGCCGGGTTCGAATCCCGGGGGGCCCACCATTTAGTCACGTTCTCTGCGAACTCGCGGAGGAATACCGGCGCAAAGCCCCGGAACCTCGGGGCTTTTGCAATCAGCGCGTCCAACGAATGAATCAGGAATTCGAGCAGGAAGTCGTCGCGTGAGCGCTCCGGCGCACTGCGTGTTGGTTCTCGGCGGCTACGGGTTCTTTGGGCAGCGCATTTGTGCGGAGTTGGACCGAAATCCTGCGCTCAGTGTATTGATTGGCGGGCGCGGCCAATCGAAGGCACTGCAGCTTTCCCGCGCGCTGCAGCTGCCCGATGACCGGGCACTCCAGATCAACGCCCTGGACGATCAGCTCGCTGGAAAGCTGAAGTCTCTGGTCTACCAGTTCGATGTTCAAGTCGACTGGCCGCTCTTGGGCAGGGTGATCCGCTACAGGGGCACCCTCGACAGTCGTGGCGCAAGATAGCCGCACTTCGCTGTATAACAGCGAAATCCGGAGGGGGCTGGGATAGGAGGCGTGCCGGCGTGCGAAGCGTAGCCGCGCTGTTTCTCTTGGCGATGACCGCTGCGGGCGCGCAGGCGCCGGCCCAGCCCGGCCTTGCGGTCCTCGACGGCGCAACCGAGCAGTTGCTGCTGCGCGAGCAACTCGAACTGTTGCGCGACGACAGCGCCGCGCTCGAGTTCGACGATCTCACCTCCGACGCCGTCGTGTTCCGCCCGGCGGACGCCGGCGCCATCTCGCACGGCTACACCGCTGCGGCCTACTGGTACCGCGTGACGCTGCGCAACGACGGCCCCACCGGCGCCAACGCCGACTGGGTGCTCGAGGTCGACTGGCCGCCGCTCGACCACGTCGACTTCTACCTCTCCCGCGGCGGCGCGGTGACGCACCTGCGCACCGGCGACCAGGCGCCGATCGACAACGGACAGCTGCCGTTCCGTAGCTATGCCGTGCCCGTGCGCATCGCGCCCGGCGAGCGCGTGCAGCTGCACCTGCGCGTCCACACCAGCACTTCGCACCAGGTGCCGCTGACGCTGTGGGCGCAGCGCGAGTTCATCGCCCACGCCTCGCGCCAGGGCGTGGGCTACGGCGTGTTCTTCGGCGCGATGCTGCTGATGGCGCTGTACAACCTCGGCATCATGCTGTTCGTGCGCGACCGCGCGTACCTGTACTACGTGCTCAACATCGTGGCGTTCACGTTGCTGCAGATGAACCTGTCGGGCCACCTGTACCGCCTGCTGCAGCCGCGCCTCGATCCCGCGTTCTACGGCGTGCACAACCTGGCGCTGGCCGGGTTCAGCGCCGCCACGCTGGTCACGGTGATGCTGTTCGCGCGCGCGTTCCTGCAGACGCGCGAGCACACGCCGCGCATGCACCGGCTGCTCAACGCCATGCTCGCGGCCACGGTGGGGTTCTACGCCCTGACCTTCGCACTGCCGCGTTTCGCCATTCCTGGCCTGGCGCTGCTCGGCGTCCTCGGCGGCGTGCTGTTCATCGCCGCCGGCGTGGCGTCGCTGCGCGCCGGCGTGCGCGTCGCGCGCTTCTACCTGGCGGCGTGGAGCGTCTGGATCGCCAGCATGCTGGTCAAGGTGCTCGAGTTGTTCGGCGCGCTCGACCCGTCCATGTTCACGGCCCACGCCTGGCAGGCCGGCAGCCTGGTCACCGTCGCCCTGCTGTCGCTGGCGCTGGCCGACCGCATCAACCTCGAGCGCCAGGAGAAGATCGCGGCACGGGGCGAGGCGCTGGCCGCGCGCGAGCAGGCCATTACCAGCCTGGCGCGCTACCAGCGCCTGGTCGACACCGTGCCCGAGGGCATCTTCGAGACCGACGTCTCGGGCGCCGTGATCAACGCCAATCCGGCGCTGGCGCGCATGCTCGGCTACGCCGACATCGGCGAAATGCGCAAGAAGGTCCACGACCTGCGCCGCGACCACATCCGCGACCCCGCCGTGGCCGAAGCCATGATCGCGAACCTGCGCGCATCCGGGGCGCTGAACAACTACGAGCTGCAGATGGTGCGCGTCGACGGCTCGGTGTTCTGGGGCGCGCTGTCGGTGCAGCGCTCGGTCGACGCCTCTGGCCACGCCCGCGCGCACGGCCTGCTGCAGGACATCACCGAGCGGCGCGACAAGGAGCAGTTGCTGCAGGCGCGCGCCGCGGCCGAGGCCGCGACCGCCGCCAAGAGCGACTTCCTGGCCAAGATGAGCCACGAGCTGCGCACGCCGATGAACGCGATCATCGGCTTCACCGATCTCGCGCTGCGCGCCGACGCCGAGCCCAAGCGGCTTGAGCACCTCGGCCACATCCGCGCCGCCGCACGGTCGTTGCTGCGCATCATCAACGACATCCTCGACCTGTCGAAGATCGAAGCCGGCAAGCTCGGCCTCGAGCGGCGCGACTTCGACCTGCAGGCCGTGCTGGACCAGGTCGTGTCGCTGCTGGGCCAGCAGGCGCAGGACAAGGGACTGCGGCTGACCGTGACCTGCGCTGCGCAGACGCCGCGCGCGCTGGTCGGCGACCCGCTGCGCCTCGAGCAGGTGCTGGTGAACCTGGTCGGCAACGCCGTGAAGTTCACCGAGCGCGGCGAAGTCGAGCTGACCGTCGAGCTGGCCTCGGCCACCGACCGGCGTGCGCGCCTGCGCTTCATGGTGCGCGACACCGGCATCGGCCTGACGCCGGAGGAGCAGGAGCGCCTGTTCACGCCGTTCACGCAGGTGGACGCGTTCAGCACGCGCCGCCACGGCGGCACCGGCCTCGGCCTCGCCATCTCGCGCCAGCTGGTGGACAGGATGGGCGGGCGCATCGCCGTCGAGAGCCGCCCCGGCGTCGGCAGCATCTTCCTGTTCACCGCCGAGTTCGGGCTCGGCGCGCAGGGCGCGGCCGCCGGCGCGGAGCGCACCACCACGCTGGCGCCGGCGCCGCCCACCTC
>JANNLM010000182.1:0-9217 GCA_031396825.1 Gammaproteobacteria bacterium
GCCGCGGTCAGCGGCTCCATGCGGATCTGCTCGGGCGACATGTACAGCGGTGAACCGAGCAGGCTCTGCGACAGCGCGAAGCCGCTGGCGGTGTCGGTGTTGATCTCGGCGATCGAGAAATCCATGATTTTCGGCGCGCCGCCGGTCGTCAGCATGATGTTGCTGGGCTTGATGTCGCGGTGCAGGATGCCGCGCGAGTGCGAGTAATCGAGCGCGTGCGCACACTTGAACACGATCTCGAGCACCCGCTCCACCGGCAGCCGCGGCGCCCCCGGGACGCAGTGCTGCAGCAGCGTGACGCCGTCCACGTACTCCAGGACGAGGTAGAACAGGTCACCTTCGACGCCGGCGTCGAACAGCGAGACGATGCCCGGGTGCTGCAGCATGCCCGCGGCGCGCGCCTCGGCGAAGAAGGCCTGGCCTTCCTCGGTGTCCTCCGGCGCCGCCCCGCCCTGGCCCTGGTGACGCGCGAGCTTCACCGCCACGTCGCGCTTCACGAACGGGTCGTAGCTCTTGTAGACCACGCCGCCCGCGCCGCGGCCCAGCTCGCTGCGGATCAGGTACTTGCCGATGCGCTCGGGCACGCGATCCACCATGCGCCGCCGCCGTTCGGCGGTCGAGGCCATGAAAGTCGCTTCGAAGTCCTTGGTCTTCGACACGCGGCGATTCTGACACAGCGCCCCCGCGCAACCTGAGCGCCGCTTCACGTGTGCCGGTTGCGCGCACCGGGGGTGCAGCCTACTCTGTGCGCGCGCTTTGAGGAGCACGGCCGCCGACAGAGTGGCCGCGATTACATGACGATCAAGAAACCGGTGCCGGTGGGGTCCGACGATCCGTGGGACCGCATGACCCGCGCCGCGCGCGTGGCGCAGGGCGACCGCGAGGCCCACGGCCTTGGCGACACCGAGCACCTGCTTTCGGGCAAGGGCGACAGCGTGCACGTCACCGGCACGTACCAGAAGAACGAGATGCTCGACCTGGTCACCGCCTCGCTGGCCGCGACGCCGGACCGCGCCGACCTGTGGATGATGCGCTTCGAGGCCTTGCGCTCGATGGGCCTCAAGCAGGAATTCCTCGAGGCCCTGGTGCAGGGCTGGCGCAACGCGCGGGTGTGCCGGCAGCTCGACTGGCCGGTGCTGCAGCAGATGTGGGGCGAGCTGGCCCCCGGCGAGGCGATGCCCGAAATCATCAACGTGCCCGGCATGGATTTCCGGCCCAAGCCCATCGCCCAGGCCACGCCGGCGGGCACGGCGCGGATCCGCCGCTTCCACGACGTCGCGCTGAAGCTCGCCGAGCGCGAACTCAACATCCTCGGCAAGGCTTATGCGGCGCTGTCCGCGCGGCCCGGTTTCTTCGAGGACTTCGCGCGCAAGGTCGGGCCGCTGCTGCGCCGGCCCACGCCGCTGCACCTCGCCGAGAACCTGTCGAAGAGCGCCGGCGATCACGTGCGCATCTACCTCAAGCGCGAGGACCAGCGCCGCGCCGTGCCTGCCGAAGTGGACCACGCCGCCGGCCAGTGCTACATCGCGCAGCAGCTCGGGCGCTCGACCGTGATCACGGCCAACGACGTCGACGAGCACGTGCTGGCGGTCACCGACATGGCGCCGAAGTTCGGCCTCAAGTGCATCGTCGTGGTGCGGCCGGCCGACCTGCAGGACAAGGCCCCCCTCGTCGCCCAACTGCGCGAGCGCGGCGTGCAGATCGAGTCCTTGGCCGAGAACGGCATGCTGTCGAGCGATCCGCGCGAGGGCGCCGTGCGCCTGTGGCAGAAGTCCGCCGGCGCCGCCCACCTGGTGCTGAGCTACGGCACCGCGCCACCGCCCTACCCGCAGATGGCCGCGGCCTTCCAGGCCATGCTCGGCCGCGAGACCGAGCTGCAGTTCCGCGCCGTGGCCAGCCCCGACCGCGCGCGCACCATGGTGGCCGCGGTAGAGAGTGAAGCCGACTCGCTCGGCTTCGTGCTGCCGCAACTCGGCCGCAAGGAGGTCGAGTTGCTGTACGCCGAGCCGGAACCGGGCGGCATCGCCTCGTGGCGCGCGAGTGCGCGCCTGCGCGCCTACAACGGCGCCATCCGCGAGCACACGCTGCTGTTCGGCACCGGCCGCATCGAGCACGTCGCGCTGGGTGACGGCAGCGCGCAGGCCGCGCGTGAGCGCCTGCGCAGCGAGAACATCGAGATCAGCCTCGAGGACGCCCGCGCCGTCGCGCTGGCCCTGCTGCTGGCGCAGCGCGACAAGGCGCCGCGCGATTTCGTGGTGCTGGTGGCCTGACCCGCCGCGACTAGCGCGGTTGCACTTCCAGCGCGCCGAGCTCCCGGTGCGCGCCGTGCAGTTCCACCTCGAAGCGGCCCGAGCGCCCGGCCACGAACGTCAGCGACACCTGCTCGCCCGCCGGCAGCGGCGCGCTCAGGTCATAACCGTGGACGTGCAGCTCGTCGGCCACATCGGAGCGCACGCGCAGGATCACGCGCTCGTTCTGGTTCACCTGCAGTTGCGGCGGCCCGATGACTTTGCCCTGGGCGACGTCGAACTCGAATTCCCGCGCCGTGACCGGCGCAGCCGGCGCGGCGGCCGCAGGGGTCTGGGCGACCGCTGCCGGCGGCGGCTCGACCGGCGTGAGCGGCCGGGCCAGCAGGTACATGGCGGTCAGCGCGACGATGGCAACCGCCAGCAGCAACCAATGAGTGGCTCTCATGCATCCAGTCTAGGGGATTCATGCCATTCAGAAGCCAGGAGGTTCACATGAGACACCACGTCATCAGCGTCGTCCTGTTCAGCGCGGCCCTCTGCGGCTGCGCGGCAAGCGGGGCCGCCAGGCCCGACCTGGACGAGCTCAAGCGCCAGGTCACCGCTGCCGAGACCGCCTTCGCCGCGACCATGGCGGCCCGCGACCACGCCGCCTTCGTGTCGTTCCTGGGCGAGGAGACCCTGTTCTTCAACAGCAAGGGGCCCATCCGCGGCAAGGCCGCCGTGGCGGCGGACTGGAAGAAGTTCTACGAGGGGCCTGAGCCGCCGTTCTCGTGGAAACCGACCCAGGTCGAAGTGCTCGACTCCGGCACGCTCGCGATCAGCTCGGGTCCGGTGTACGACCCGGCCGGCAAGCTCGTCGCCGTGTTCAACTCGATCTGGCGGCTGGAAGCTCCCGGCCAGTGGCGCATCATCTTCGACAAAGGGGGCTGCGCGTGCGGCAACGAGAAGTGAACCCCATCACTCCTGAATGACGCCCACGGGCTAAACTCGGGTTCGGGAGCGGTGGGGGGACGACTCTGGCTACCGACAAGTATCGGCGACAACTCAAGCGTGGCGAAGCCTTGTTCAAGGAAGGCGACCATGGTGATTGCGCCTACGTCATCGAAACCGGGCAGCTCGAGGTGTTCCGTTCGGGCAAACGCGGCCGCAAGGTGCTGGCGCTGCTCGGGCCGGGCGAGGTCATCGGCGAGATGGCCGTCATCGACCACGGCCCACGCACCGCGTCCGCGGTGGCGAAGAAACCCACGCGCCTGCGCCTGATCACGCGCGACCACCTCGAGAACAAGGTGGACTCCGCGGACCCCCTGATCCGCGTGCTGCTGCGCCTGATCCTGCAACGCTACCGCGCGGCCGTGGCCGGCAAGAAAGGCGGCGGCGGGCGCGCCGACGAGGCGCGCAAGGCGGCACTGTCGCGCCTGCGCTTCGCGCAGGAGATCGAGCAGGGCCTCGAGCGCGAGCAGTTCATTCTGAATTACCAGCCGATCGTCAGCCTCGACGGTTTGCAGATCGTCGGCTTCGAGGCGCTGGTGCGCTGGAACCACCCGACCCGCGGCCTGGTGCCGCCGTCGGAGTTCGTGCCGGTGATGGAGGAGTCCGAGTTGATCCAGCGCCTTGGGCGCTGGGTGCTGAAGAGCGCCTGCAATGCCGTCAAGCGCCTCAATGCGCGCACCAACGGCGCGGCGCCGCTGCACGTCTGCGTGAACCTGTCCGGCCGCGAGCTGGTCAACCCGACCGTCATCGACAACATCCAGGAAGCGCTGCGCGCGACCGGCGTGCCGCCCGCGTCGCTGCGCATCGAGATCACCGAGAGCGCGCTGGTCAGCAACCTCGACTTCGCCGTCAGCGTCATCAGCCGCTGCCGCGCGATGGGCGTGCAGATCGCGGTGGACGACTTCGGCACCGGCTACTCCTCGCTGAACTACCTGCGCCACTTCGCCGTGGACACGCTGAAGATCGACCGTTCGTTCGTGCGGCCGGTCCACACGGAAGAGGACAACCGCAAGATCCTGCGCACCATCCGCGACCTTGCCCACGCGCTCAACATGACCATCGTCGCCGAAGGCGTCGAGGATCTCGGCCAGATGCGCATGCTGCGCGACCTCGGCCTCGAGTGCGCGCAGGGTTACCTGTTCTCGCGGCCGGCCGGCGAGACCGAGGCCGCCGTGATGCTCGACTCGCAGTGGCCCTGGTCGTTCGACCGCCGCCTGGTGCAGCGGCGCGATGACCGCCGCACGGCGCCCTGAGCTCCGCACTTACAATGGGGTGTGCCCGCCCCGATCCATGACGCCGTCACCGCCGTGCTGCTGCACGGCGACCACCTGTACCTGGTGCGGCGCCACCCGGCGCTGCCGGCGTTCAGCGGCTACCACGCGTTTCCGGGCGGCAAGGTGGACCGCACCGACAGCGACGAGCCGCTGCCGCACCCGCTGTTCGAGGGCCATGCGCCGCGCCTGATGCGCGCGCTCGCGCGCGAGCTGCAGGAGGAGCTCGGCTTCGACCTGCTCGGCGCGGCCGAGCGCGGCGACGTCGCCGAGTTGCTCAACCTGGGCGAGATCACCACGCCCGCCTTCGTGCCGCTGCGCTTCCGCACGTATTTCTACAAGATCGTGCTGCGCGAGCGGCCCGACTTCGTGCTCGACACCGGGGAGGCGGTCGAGGCCGCGTGGCACCCGGTCGCCGAGTGGGGCCGCCGCTACGCCAGCGGCCACCTGCTGGTGGCGCCGCCAACGCGGCTCGCCATCGACGCGCTGCGCACCGACCTGGACCTGCGCGAGCTGCCGCCGTTCGCGGCCGGCTTCGACCCGGAGCGCGACGTGCCGTGGGTCGAGCCGATGGCTGGCCTGCGCATCCTGCTGGTGCGCTCGAACACGCTGCCGCCGGCGACGCACACCAACGTCTTCTGGTTCGGCGGCAACGGCGCGCCGCGCGTGCTGGTGGATCCCTCGCCCGCCGACCGCGCCGAATTCGACCGGCTGTGCCGCAGCGTGGACGCCTTCGGCGTGGACCTGGTGTTCCTGACGCACCACCACCCGGACCACCGCGAGTTCGCCGACGAGGTCGCACGCCGCTACCGCGTGCCGATCGGCCTGTCCGCCGACAGCCACCAGCGCATCACCGCCAAGGCCGGCACGCGCTTCTTCGAGGGGCTCGACGTGCGGATCTACGACGAAGGCGACGAGTTGACGCGCTGGCAGGGCGAGGCGGTGCGGCTGTGGGCGGTGCCGGGCCATGACGAGGGGCAGCTCGCGCCGATGCCGGAGTCGCGCGCCTGGTGCATCGTCGGCGACCTGATCCAGGGCATCGGCACGGTGGTGATCGCGCCGCCCGAGGGCAACATGCGCAAGTACTTCGCCTCGCTCAAGCGCGTCATCGCGCTCGATCCGGGCGTGATCATTCCGTCGCACGGCCTGGCGCTCGGCGGCACGCATTACCTGCAGGCGGCCCTGCGCCACCGCGAGGAGCGCGAGACCCAGATCCGCACGCGACACCAGGCCGGGCTCGGCGAGGACCAGATCCTGGCGGAGGTCTACAGCGGCATCGATCCGCGCCTGCTGCCGCTGGCGCGGCTCAACATCCGCAGCCACATGGACAAGCTGCGCGAGGAAGGCGCGATTTCATAAGAGCGCCCCTTCGACAAGCTCAGGGCAGGCTTCGGGCGCGACCGGTTACTTCAGGACCATCCGCAGTTCGACGGTGCCCTGCTTGAGCTGCTCCACGCGCACCGGCATGTAATCGCGCGCCGGCGCCAGCCAGAACTTGGTGGTCTTCTTCTTGTCGTCGACGCGCTGCACCAGCACCGTCTCGAATCGCCCGGCCGGGACCTCGATGGTCTCGCGCCCGGTGATGGCGAAGCGATAGCGCCGGATGCGGCGGTCGTCCACCATCGCGAACTCGACCGTCTCGGCGCCCGGCTCGCTCTCCAGGTGCTCGAGCACCCACAGCCGCACCGCCTGCTGGATGGCGAAGCGGTCCTGCGCGTCCGCGGGGATGTCGCGCTCGGCCTTGTCGCCGCCGCGCACCTTGCCGGCGTCGAACTCCAGCGTGTAGCTGTCGTCCTTGCTCTTCGGGTTGTGGAACTCGAAGCGCCTGGGCACGACCTTGCCGCCGCGCAGGCAGAAGTCGCTGGTCTCGCGCGGCTTGCCGTAGAACATGCGCACCAGCCCGGCCGGCTCCGACTGCGATTCGTAGCGGTAGCAGTCGGCCTCGCCCTGCGGCGTGAGCGTGATGACCGCACTGCCCAGTCCCATGCCGCGCCAGGTCACCGCGTACTTCATGTTCAGCTCGGGCAGCTTCGGCTCGGCGGCCGCGGCCGGCGCGGCGGCCAGCGTCGCGGCGAGCATCACGACCGCGCGCTTCACCTGAACTCCGGTTCGAGGTCGGCCAGCGTCAGTGGCGCGGCCAGCGGCCGGCCGCGAAAGCGCAGCGCGCCTGCGTCGTAGCGCAGCTCGCCGCGTGCGATCCAGGCCAGCGCCTGGGGATAGATCTTCATTTCGATTTCCTGCATGACCCGGTCTGCCAAGGTTTGCTCATTATCCTGCGCCCGGAGCCTGAATTGGCCCTGAATCGCCACCGGCCCGCCATCCAGCTCCTCGGTGACGTAATGCACGCTGGCGCCGTGCTCCGCATCCCCGGCCTCCAGCGCCCGCCGATGCGTGTTGAGGCCGCGGTACTTGGGCAGCAGCGACGGGTGAATGTTCACCATGCGCCCTTTCAGCGCGCGCGTCACCTCATCGCCGAGCACGCGCATGAACCCGGCCATCGCCACGATGTCGGGGCGCAAACGCTCCATGGCGGCCAGCAGCGCGGCATCGAAACCCGGGCGGTCGTACTGGGCGTGCGGCACGACCACCGCGGGCACGGAGGCGGCGCGCGCGCGCTCGAGACCGGGCGCGTCGGCGCGATTGCTGACCACGCCGGCCACGGTGGCGGGCAGCTTGCGCGCCGCGACCGCGTCGAGAATCGCCTGGAGGTTGCGTCCCTGCCCTGAGATCAGGACGACGAGGCGGGGCGTGCTCAAACGTATTCGACGACCTGGTGGCCGCTGGTGATTTCGCCGAGCCGCCACGGCGCCAGGCCCTGGCGCTGCAGGTGCGCCAGCGCGCGGGCGGCCTCGCCCGGGCTGACCACGACGACGAAACCGACACCGCAGTTGAAGGTGCGCCGCATCTCGGCCTCGGCCACGCCGCCCTCCTGCTGCAGCCAGTCGAAGATCGCCGGCCGCCGCCAGCTGGCGGTGTCGACCAGCGCCTCGCGGCCGCCCGGCAGCACGCGCGGCAGGTTCTCGGTGATGCCGCCGCCGGTGATGTGGGCCATGCCCTTGACCCGCACTTGCTGCATCAGCTCGAGCAGCGCCTTGACGTAGATGCGCGTCGGCGCGAGCAGCGCGTCGCCGAGCGTGCCCTTGCCGAACTTGCGGCCGAGCTTGTGGCGGCCGCGCGCGACGATCTTGCGGATCAGCGAGTAGCCGTTCGAGTGCGGGCCCGACGAGGGCAGCCCGATCAGCACGTCGCCGGGCGCGAGGTGGCGCCCGTCGATGATCGCGCTCTCCTCGACCACGCCGACGGCGAAGCCGGCCAGGTCGAAGTCGCCTTTCGCATACATGCCCGGCATCTCGGCGGTCTCGCCGCCGACCAGCGCACAGCCGGACTGGCGGCAACCCTCGGCGATGCCGCGGATCACCGCACCGGCGACTTTGTTGTCGAGCTTGCCGGTGGCGTAGTAGTCGAGGAAGAACAGCGGCTCGGCGCCCGACACCAGGATGTCGTTGACGCACATCGCGACCAGGTCGATGCCCAGGCCGTCGTAGCGCCTGGCGTCGATCGCGAGCTTGAGCTTGGTGCCCACGCCGTCGGTGCCGGAAACCAGAATCGGGGTCTTGTACTTCGCCGGGATCCGCACCAGCGCGCCGAACCCGCCGACGCCGCCGAGCACCTCGGGCCGCATCGTCGGCTTGACGATGGCGCCGATGTCGTCGACCAGCGCATCGCCGGCGTCGATGTCCACGCCGGCGTCTCGATAGGTCAGCGGACGGGGACGCAAACCTTTTTTTCCGGAAAAAGGTTTGCGTCCCCTTTTTTTTGCCTTGGACATGGAATTGAACGGTCGCGAGGGAGCGCTATGGTATCGTAGCCGCGGTCGAAAAACCCCCAACTTTTCATGCGCCTATCCCTCTCTCTGGCACTCGCCCTGGCCCTCGCCGCCGTGCTGCTCGGCAGCGCAGCGCCGGCCGCGGCCGTGCCGGTGCGCGGGCTGTACGAGGCCAGCGTGCCGGTGCGCGGCCAGGGCCCCGAGACCCGCGACCCGGCGCTGCGCCTGGCGCTCGAGCAGGTGCTGGTGCGCGTGGTCGGTACGCGCCAGCTGCCACCGGCCGCGCTCGACCTGGTGCCGCGCGCGTCGAGCTTCGTGCAGGGCTACGGCTACGAGCCGACCGGCACCGGCCGCGAGCTGCGCTTGCGCGCGCAATTCGATTCGCGCGCCATCGAGGCCGCGCTGCGTGCGCAGGGCCTGTCGGTGTGGGGCGTGAACCGGCCGGCGCACGTCGCCTGGATCGCACTGCAGGACGATGGCCAGCAGCGCACGGTGCTCGACGCCTCATCGGCCGAGACGCGCGCGCCCGCGCTGCAGGCCACCGCCGAGGCCCGCGGGCTGCCGCTGCAATTCCCGAGCATGGACGCCACCGATCGCCGCCTCGTCACCTTCAACGAACTGTGGAGCGGCCAGCACGGCGGCGTCGAAGGCGCCTCCAACCGCTACAACGCGCGCATGGTCGTCATCGGCCGCATCGGCCGCGAGGGCGGCCAGTGGCTCGGCCGCTGGACGCTGCTGTCCGGCGAGGGCGCCAGCGAGGACTGGGTGAGCATGGGCGCGACGCTGGACCAGGCGCTGGCGCTCGGCATCCACGACCTCGCCGACCGCCAGTCGCGCCGCTTCGCCGTGCAGACCGGCTCGGCCCGCGACGTGCAGCTGCG
>JANNLM010000202.1:0-4979 GCA_031396825.1 Gammaproteobacteria bacterium
AGGCCCATCTGCACCGCGCCGAACGGCGTGGCGAGGTCGCGGTCGCCGCTGTAGCGCTTGTCACCCAGCCACTCGGTCTCCGGACCCCAGTCGATCTCGGTCGGCTCCCATACGTCGGGACGTCCGCCGGCGAAGCCGAAGGTCTTGAAGCCCATCGACTCGAGCGCGACGTTGCCGGCGAGGATCATCAGGTCGCCCCACGACAACTTCTTGCCGTACTTCTGCTTGACCGGCCACAGCAACCGGCGCGCCTTGTCGAGGTTGCCGTTGTCGGGCCAGCTGTTGGTCGGCGCGAAGCGCTGCTCGCCGGAGCCGGCGCCGCCGTGGCCGTCGTAAATTCGGTAGGTGCCGGCCGCGTGCCAGGCCATGCGGATGAAGAACGGGCCGTAGTGGCCGTAGTCGGCGGGCCACCACTCCTGCGAGTGGGTCATGACCTTGTGCAGGTCCTTCACCACCGCCTTGAGGTCGAGTTTCTTGAACTCCTTGGCGTAGTCGAAGCCCGCATCCATCGGATCCGATTTGTCGGAGTGCTGGCGAAGGATCTTGAGGTTCAGCTGGTTTGGCCACCACGTGGCATTCGACTGGCCACCGGCAACGGTGTGGTGCGCGCCCGTCACCGGGCACTTCATGTCGTTCGACATGTTTTCTCCTCCAAGCAGGTGGTCGAGGCGACGATGCTAGGCCGGTGCCTCCAACAAAACAAATTGATTGTTGGCAAGCCGTTGATTGTTTATTCCTATGGCGCAGTGCAGCAGGCCGCCGCGCCCACGGCCGCTACACTGCCGCGATGACGCCGCGGGGAGTGGTTTCGCTACTGGCGGCAGCGCTGCTGCTGGGCGGCTGCGTGGACGGCGCCAACCCGACCAGTCCCCCGTATGTGGAAGGCTCGACCGCCGACGTGCCGATGCTGTTCATGGGTAACAGCCACGCGTCGGTCAACAACCTGCAGGGCATGGTGGAATCGATGATCGCCCCGTCCTTTCCGGACGAGACCGTCGAAGCGGTCGAGGCTCCCGGCTGGATGTTCCTCGAAGATCGCGTCGACGATCTGGCGTCGATGACGCTGCTGGGCAACCAGGACTGGAGTTACGTCGTGCTGCAGGCACAGAAGTACAGCACCACGGGCTGCTGCACCTACTCGACCGAGGAAGCCAAGTTCCTGATCCGCTCCGCGCGCGAGAAGAACGCCGTACCGATCCTGTTCCCGGAGTGGCCGCGCCTCGGCGTCGATGAGACCTACACGATCTACGACCTGCATGTCTCCATCGCCAACGTCGAGCCGGCCTGCGTCGCGCCGATCGGCCAGGCCTGGGACCTGTCGCTGCAGCGCCATCCCGACCTCGTGTTGCACGACGGCGACGGCAACCACTCGAATCCCGCCGGCGCGTTTCTCGCCGCGCTGATTCTCGCCGCGACCATCACGGGCGACTCGCCGCTCGACGCGCCGGTGCTGGCCGGCTTCGGCGTATCGGAGCAAACCCAGGCGCTGCTGCGCGTCGTCGCCGCCGACACCGTCTCGGCGTGGCCGCCGCGGCTGCACTGCCCGGACGATCCTTACTAGGAACCGGGCTCGAAAAAGCGGGCCCTACATCTGCTGGAACAGGTGCAGGTAGCTGCGGCTCACCGGCAGCACCTCGTCGCGCCCCTTCAGGTGGATCGCCGCGGTCTCGTTGTCGCCGCGCTTGACCTGGCTGATCGCGCGGCGGTTGACCACGACCGAGCGGTGCACCTGGATGAACTGCGCGGCGTCGAGCTGCGCGACGAGATCCTTGAGCGCCGTGCGGATCAGGCCATCGGCCGGCTTGCCGTCGTCGCCGCGCCAGGCCACGCGCGTGTACTTTTCGTCGGAGCGCAGGAAGTCCACGTCGTCCACCGCGATCAGCCGCAGCGTCTGGCCGATCGACACGTGCAGCCAGCGCAAGCCGGCCGGCAACTCCTTGTGCATGCGCGCCGCCAGTTGCTCGATCAGCGCCTCGACGCCGGCCGCGGGCTGCGCGGCGCGCAGCCGCTGCTGCAGCCGCGACACCGTGTCGGCCAGCCGCGCGGCCTCGACCGGCTTGACCAGGTAGTCGAGCACGCCCTGCTCGAAGGCCTGCACCGCGTACTTGTTGAAGGCCGTGACGAACACCAGGTGCGCGCCGCGGCCGATGGCGCGCGCCGCCTCGATGCCCGACATGCCCGGCATGTGCACGTCGAGGAAGCAGACGTCGGGCTTGTGCGCGTCGCACATCTCGACCGCCTCGCGGCCGTTGCGGGCCTGCGCCACGACGACCAGCTCCGGCCAGGTCTCGGCCAGCATGCGCGCCAGCGACTTGCGCAGCAGCGGCTCGTCGTCGGCGATCAGCGCGGTCGGCGGACGCGGCGTCATGGCAGGGCCGGGAAAGTGATCTCCGCGATCGCGCCGCGCGGCTGCAGCGGATCGAGGCGCAGGCTGGCGTCGGCGCCGAACACCAGCTGCAGGCGCTCGCGCAGCGCGGCGAGGCCGGTGCCGGGGCCGTCGCCCGATGCGCGCATGCCGACGCCGCTGTCGCGCACGCTGGCGCGGACGCGGCCGGCGTCCACCACCACGCGGATCTCGATGTGGCCGCCCTGCTCGGCCGGATCGACGCCGTGGCGCACGGCGTTCTCGACCAATGTCAGCAGCGTCATCGGCGGGCAGCGCAGGGCCAGCGCCGCGTCGTCCACGTGCAGGTCGAACTTGAGCCGGTCCGGCATGCGCATGTGCATGATCTCCAGGTACGCGCGCACCAGCTGCACTTCCTGCCCGAGCGTCGTCGCCGGATCGTTCAGGCGCGGCACCGCCGCGCGCAGGTAGGCGATGAGGTTGTTCAGCACCGCCGGCGCCTGCGGCGAGCCGGCCTCGACCAGCTCGCGCACGTTGGCCAGCGTGTTGAACAGGAAGTGCGGCTGCACCTGCGCCTGCAGCAGGCGCATGCGCGATTCGAGGCCGACGCGCTCGAGTTCGCTGCGGGCCAGGTCGAGTTTCAGCGCCTGGTCGCGGGCGAAGGCGTCCTTCTGCCTGAAGATCGCGGTGAGCGAAGCCCACGGCGCCGTGAGCAGGAAGAACATCGTCAGGCCGGAGTAGCCCTCCATGCGCTCCTTGACCTTGTAGAACGGCGGGGCGCCATCGGCCGTGGACAACCAGTAGACGATCGCGATGAAGGGGGGAATGGTCACCGCCACCATCGCGATCTGCAGCGCCCAGCGCGCGAGCCAGCGTGGCAGCTCCCGAGGCCAGCGCTCGAATACGCCGAACATGGTCATCACGAACAGCGCAATCACGATCGTGCGCAGGTACAGCCCGCCGCGGCCGGTTTCCCAGCCGCCCACGAACACCGTCCCGGCCGCAAGGCCGCACAGGATGGCGGTCTTCACGCGCGCGCGCGACCAGATCGGCGGCAGCAAGCGTTCGAGTGCGGGGGTGGCTGCATTCATGGCGGCAGGATAGTCCAGTTCCCGTCCCGGACCGCCGTATTTCGCTCCCGCCAAACCGTCGTTCGTCGCAAGGCACCTCGCCGCCGCCGGGCCGCGGGCCGACGATGCGGCACCTACACGGGAGTCCCCGCAATGAAGAACCTGTTTCGTACCGCAACCCTGGCCACCGCAGTGGCAGCGTCCGCCTGCGCCGGCGCAACCGAGCTGGTGCAAGGCCACGGCGAGCAGATGAAGGCCGTCGTCAGCACCGAGTTCGGCACGCCCGACGTGCTGCGCCTCGAGGAGATCGACCGGCCGGTGATCAAGGAGGACAACCAGTTGCTCGTCAAGGTCCACGCGGCTGCGATCAATCCGCTCGACTGGCACGAGATTCGCGGCACGCCGTACTTCGGCCGCCTGATGGGAATGGGCTGGAGCTCGCCGAAGAACCCCAAGCGCGGCGTCGACTTCGCCGGCGAAGTCATCGCGGTCGGCAAGGGCGTCACCAAGTTCAAGCCGGGCGACCAGGTTTTCGGCGTGGCGCCGGGGTCGCTGGCCGAATACGCGTGGGCGCGCGAGCACCGCGTCGCGCTGAAGCCCGCCAGCCTCTCGTTCGAGGATGCCGCGGCCGTGCCGGTCGCCGCGATCACCGCGCTGCAGAGCCTGCGCGACACCGGTCAACTCAAGGCCGGACAGAAGGTGCTGATCAACGGCGCCTCGGGCGGCGTCGGCACCTACGGCGTGCAGATCGCCAAGGCGCTCGGTGCGGAAGTCACCGCCGTGTGCAGCGGCCGCAACGCCGAACTGGTGCGTTCGCTGGGCGCCGACCACGTGATCGACTACACCCAGGAGGATCTCACCGAGCGCCCCGAACGCTACGACCTCATCATCGACAACGTCGGCAACCGCTCGCTGTCGGACATGCGCAGCGTGCTGGCCGACGACGGCACTTTCGTGCTGGTCGGCGGCGGCGGACCCGACGACATGAAGTGGGGCTTCGGCTTCATCGGCGGCATGATCCACCGCAAGGTCGCGGGCTGGTTCACCGGCCAGACGCTCAAGTTCATGCTCGCCGAAGTCAGGACTGCGGACCTCGACTACCTCGCCGGGCTCATGGCCGAGGGCAAGCTCAAGTCGGTGATCGACCGTCGCTACCCGCTCGCCGAAACGCCCGAGGCGATCCGTTACCTCGAGACCGGCCGCGCGCGCGGCAAGGTCGTCATCGACGTCGCGGGGGAGTGATGGACTCCCGTCATTCCCGCGGAAGCGGGAATCCAGTGGGGTGGCGGCGCCACTGGACCCCCGCTTTCGCGGGGGTGACGGAACGGAGGGCCGTCGCCCTCGCCTTCCTGTTCCACTTCCTGGTGCTGGCGAGCTATTACGTGCTGCGCCCGATCCGCGACGAGATCGGCGCCGCCGGCGGCCTCGACAGCCTGTCGTGGCTGTTCACCGCCACGCTGGTCGCGATGCTCGGCGCGAACATCCTGTTCAGCGCCGTCGCCGCGCGCCTGTCGCGCCGCCGCTTCATCCCGCTCGCCTACCGCTTCTTCATCGTCACGCTCGCG
>JANNLM010000225.1:0-1594 GCA_031396825.1 Gammaproteobacteria bacterium
CTGCCAGAACTGGGACATCTCCAAGTCGCGCGAGGTGGACAAGCTCGCCGACGCCGCCAGCCCCGAGAAACTCGCGCGCGTGGCCAAGGAGCTCGGCTGCAGCAGCATCGCCTTCACTTACAACGACCCGGTCGTGTTCCACGAGTACGCCATCGACACCGCGCAGGCCTGCCATGAACTGGGCGTGAAGGCCGTGGCGGTGACGGCGGGGTACCAGTGCGATGGGCCGCGCGCCGAGATGTACCGCTGGATGGACGCGGCCAACGTGGACCTGAAAGGCTTTACCGAGCGCTTCTACTGGAAGGTCTGCGGCGGGCACCTGCAGCCGGTGCTCGACACGCTCGTGTATCTCAAGAAGGAAACGAGCGTCTGGTTCGAGATCACCACGCTGTTGATCCCGGGCGAGAACGACTCGGAAACCGAGATCGAGGAAGAAACGCAGTGGATCGCGCAGCACCTGGGGCCCGACGTGCCGCTGCACTTCACCGCGTTCCATCCCGACTGGAAGATGCTCGACAAGGAGCCCACGCCGCCGGCGACGCTGACGCGGGCGCGCGCCATCGCGCTGAAGAACGGCCTGCGCTACGTCTACACCGGCAACGTGCACGACGCCGAGGGCGGCACCACGTCGTGCAGCGGCTGCGGCGCGAAGCTGGTGGTGCGCGACTGGTATCGCCTGCTCGAGTGGAACCTCAGCGATGACGGCCGCTGCCGCAAGTGCGGCACGCCCTGCCCCGGCGTCTACGCCGGCCCGCCCGGAACCTGGGGCGCGAAGCGCCGGCCGGTGACGCTCAGCGCGATGGTGTGAGCGTCACTTGCCGGCCGTGACCGGCACTGCGTCGAGCGGCGACTCGAAAGCGATGAACAGCACGCACGGGGCGCCCTTGCCGCAGGTCGCCTTGTGCGGAAGCTTCGCCGGGCCGTAGGCGTACATACCGGTCTTGAGGACCGTCGGCTGCTGGCCTGCGTAGGTCACGGTCATCTCTCCGGACACCAGCGTCATGCGCTCGGCCGAGGTGTGCCAGTGCTCCGGAATGGCAAAGCTCGCGGGCACCTTGAAGAACACATCCACGTTCGGCTTGGCCGGGTCACCGTGCAGCACCGCAATTTCGCAGCCGGCCGGGATGAACGGCGGGCACGGGCCCCACTTCAATCCAGCATCCTTGAACGATGTCGCGAGCGCAGGCTCGGCGGCCGGCCCTTCGGCCGAGGCAAACGAGCCCGAGAGGACGAGCACGGTAACGGCGAACAACCTGATGGACTTCATGGGTAATTCCTCCTTGGGAGTCATTCAAACAACCGATCCATCATGGCCGGATCGTCGAAATGGCTGCGTCCCACGAACGACGTTGCCTGACGGCCCCACTGGCGCATCGCGCCGGCGCTCTTGATGCCCGCGGGCCACAACCAGAATCGCTCGAAGCGCTCGGTGCCGCAGGCCAGGCCTTCCTCGGTGAACAGGCTACGCGTGCCATCTCCATCCGGGAGCGACAGCAGCTCGGAATAATCCTCGTACTCGTAGGCGATCCTCTCGTCCGCCGTGACTTCGGCCAGCGGCACGAGCCGGCGCACGTAGTGGGTGCCGGACTGCAGG
>JANNLM010000246.1:0-2939 GCA_031396825.1 Gammaproteobacteria bacterium
CTCGGTGCCGCTGACGCCGCGCCGCGACGCCATGCCTCGCGGCATCCAGGTCAAGGGACCGCGCCGCTGGGGGCACTCGCTGCAGACCACGCTGAACCGCGCCGACGGCACCAACGCGCTCAAGCCGCTGCTGCTGTTCGAGCCATTGACGGACCTGGATCTGCGCCGCGATTTCTACGATTCGGGCCGGCTGGGCCCCGAGTACTTGCGCGCGCAGTTGCCGCGCATGCGCGAGGCGTACCTGCTCTACTCCGTCATGCCCGCGGAAGCGGGCATCCAGACTGGATCCCCGCGTCCGCGGGGATGACAGTGGTTAGAGCAGCTGCGGGATCTTTCGCAACCGGTTGCAGATCAGCGTCCCGACACCGCCGGCGTCGTATTTCTTCAACGCCTTCAGGTTGCTCCGCAGGTTCTGGACCCATGCGCGCATCGAGCTGCTGGCGCCACCGGTTCGCATCTTGACCAGGACTTCCGGCAGGTACGCGACGTTCTCGCCCGCGTGGATCAGGTAACGCAGGGTAAAGTCGAAATCAGCGCCCAGCAGCATCGACAGATCGTAACCACCCAGCTTTTCGAGCAACCGGCGACGGACATAGAACGTCGGATGCGGCGGCATCCAGCCGAATCGGAGCCTGCCGGGCGCGTAGCGTCCCGAACGCCACCGGCGCACCACTCGCCCGTCTGACTGGCTCACGTAGTCGAGGTCGCCGTAGGCGACGTCGACTGAAGCGTCCTGGAACGCGGCTGCAATCCGGCCCAGCACGTCGTTGTGCGCGAAGAAATCGTCGGAGTGAAGCAGGCCCACCACGTCGCCTGTCGCCAGCGCCAGACCCTTGTTCAGCGCGTCGTAAATGCCCTGATCGGGTTCGGAAACGAGCGCGGCCAACTGGTGTTGGTGGGAACGCAGCACGTCAAGCGTGCCGTCCGTCGACCCGCCATCGATCGCAATGTGCTCGACGTGCGGCCAGGTTTGCTCCCTGACCGATCGCAGGGTCTGCTCGATGGTGCCAACGCGGTTGTAAACCGCGGTGACGATCGAGATCTTCGACACTTCGCGTCAGTTTTCCTGCCGCGTAACCGTCAGCACGCCGGTCCGGGTGTTGAGCGCGATGACCGCAGGCGTGCCGTCGGCCAGCACGGTCGGCGCACGGATGACGGCGCCGGAAGTCTCGGCGCCGCTGAAACCGCGCAGCATCTCGGCGGTCTGCGTGAGCTGCGTACCGGTGAGCACCAGCTTGCCGCCGTTGCCGGGCAGCACGCGCCGCCTGCGCTCGTCCTTGGCGGCCGTGTCGAGCACGGTGTGCGAGCCCGGGCTCACGATCGAGCCGACCGCCGAGGCGGCCGATCCGGCCGGGCCGGCGCCTGCGTTGCCGGCGTGGGCGGCGCCCATGAGCGAAAGACCAAGGAAGATGCCGGTCAGCGAAACGATGGCGCGCATGTTCAGGGTCCTCAGAATTGGTACAGGTAGCCGACGCCGGCGGCGAATTCGAGATCGGCGTTGCGCTCGGTGACGTTGATGAAACCGGCCGTCATCACCAGCGGAATGCGGTAGAACGGCACGACCGACGCGCCGAGGTTCAGCTCGCCGCGGCTGTAATCGGCGATCAGCGAGCCCTGGCGGTGCAGTGCCAGCGCGACCGAGCCGATCACGCTGAAGTCGTCGCCGGGCTCGGCGAAACGCTCGTTCCCGGCGCCGATGTTGAAGGCCAGGCTCAGCGGGCGCTTGGGCGACTCCGGCTCGAGGTCGATGACCTGCGTGTAGACGGCGTAGGCGCTGCTGTGCTGCTCCTTCGCATCGCCCCACCCGCCCGTGTCGTCCACGCCGATGGCGACGCCCGCGCGATTGGGCAGCACGCGGTGCGCCTTGAAGCCCCAGCTGCCGTCCTCGGCAAGGCCTTCCTGCAGGCTGATGACGTTGACCGCCGCCTCCACGCCGATGGCCCGGTACGGATCGCCGATGCCGGCGCCCAGCACGGCGGAACCGTCGAGGTCGTCCTCGCCGGACGACACGGTCTGCCCGCCGAGCCCGGCGAACGCCTGGCCCCAGCTCGCGCCGAACGCGGTCGGCGAGCCGAAGGCGATGCCCGGCGCGGCGATCGGGGCGGTCAGCTGCGCATTGAGCGTGCGGATCTGCTCGAGCGACAGGCCGAGGTCGGTCACGGAACCCGCAATGGCGGGTCCGGCGGCGCCAGCCAGCGCGAACGCGAGTGCATACCTGGATGCCATGGTCAAAAACTGTCCTGAATCGGGGGATTTGAGGGGCGCAACAATACCGGAATTCGTGCTTTTAATCCCCTCTCCCCATGCGTCTTGTCGCATGGGGAGAGGGTCAGGGTGAGGGGCCGGTCTCGCGCAGCGCCTCCAGAATTACAGCGAGCACCAGTTCGGTATCCCGCAACACCTGGTCGTTCCAGAACCTCAGCACGCGGAATCCCCTCTCGTTCAGAAAACGAGTGCGCTCAAGATCGACTTGCTCACGCTCCGCGTGCTGCCCACCGTCCAGCTCGACAACCACTCGCTGATCGATGCAGGCAAAGTCCGCGACGTACCGCCCGATTGCCAACTGGCGGCGGAACTTGAACCCGCCGAGTCGCCTGGCGCGCACGTGGTACCACAGGCGCTGTTCCGCCTCGGTCGATGCGGCTCTCAGTACGCGTGCAATGGCCGTCAGCGGCGTTCTTGTTGTTCTTCTCATCGCGCCCCCTCACCCGGCGCTTCGCGCCGGCCTCTCCCCACTGCGTGGGGAGAGGCGAAAAACCTGGTCAGGGTGAGGGACGATTGCGCCGCTTGTCTAATTTGCGGGCCGGTAGCCCTCGACGAACTCGCGCGGCATGCGCCGCGGCTTGCCGGTCTTCATGTCCACGCACACCCACTGCGTGCGCCCGCGCAGCACGGTCTTGCCGTCCTTCGGCCGCACGATCTGGTACGCGCGCCACATG
>JANNLM010000059.1:0-4185 GCA_031396825.1 Gammaproteobacteria bacterium
GGTCGTAGTCGCGGTGCAGGCGCAGGTCGAACAGCGCGAACTCGAGCTGGCGCACCGTGGCCAGGCCGCTGTGGAACACGCGGCTGGCGCGCACCTTGGCCAGCAGTGCCTCGGGCAGCGGCTCACCCGTCTGCCAGTGCCGCGCGAGCGTGCGCAGCGTCGCGCCGTGGTAGCACCAGTTCTCCATGAACTGGCTCGGCAGCTCCACCGCGTCCCACTCGACGCCGTGGATGCCCGCCACCGCGGCGACGTCCACGCGCGTGAGCAGGTGATGCAGGCCGTGGCCGAACTCGTGGAACAGCGTCAGCACCTCGTAGTGCGTCAGCAGCGCCGGCTGGCCCGCCAGCGGCGGCGCGAAATTACAGGTCAGGAATGCCGCCGGTTGCTGCAGGCCGCGCGCGGTGCGGCGGCGGCTGCGGCACTCGTCCATCCAGGCGCCGCCACGCTTGTGCTCGCGCGCGTACGGGTCGAGGTAGAAGTGCCCGAAGACGCGGCCGTGCGCGTCCTTGAGCCGGTACGCAGTCACGTCGGCGTGCCACACCGGCACCTCCGGCGCGGGCTCGAAGGCGATGCCGTACAGGCGCGACACCAGCGCGAACATGCCGTCGATCACCTGCGGCGCCGGGAAGTACGGCCGCAGCGCCTCGTCGGACAGGCCGAGCGACTCCTGCTTGAGCTTCTCGGCGTAGTAGGGCAGGTCCCACGGCTGCAAGTCGGCGGGGCCGCCGAGCCGGGCGGCGAACTCGCGCAGCGTGTCGAGCTCGTGTTGCGCGCGCTTGCGGGCGCGGGCACCGAGGTCGAGCAGGAAACGCTCGACCGCTGCCGGCGACTCGGCCATCTTGGTCGCCAGCGAGTACTCGGCGTAGCTCGGGAAGTCCAGCAGCCGCGCCTGCTCGTGGCGCAACTGCAGGATCTCGGCGATGAGCGCGCTGTTGTCGTGCGCACCCGCCTGCGGGCCCTGGTCCGAGGCGCGCGTGGCCCAGGCCTCGTAGAGCTGCGCGCGCAGCGCGCGGTCGTCGGCGTAGGTGATGACCGCGTCGTAGCTCGGGAAGTCCAGCGTCAGCAGCCAGCCCTCGAGGTCCCTGGCGCGCGCCCGCGCGGCGGCCTGCGCCTTGCCCGACGCGGTCATGCCGGCCAGGCGGTTTTCGTCCATGACGGGCAGGGTCCACGCGCGCGTGGCGTCGAGCAGGTTCTCCTCGAACTTGGTCTGCACCTCCGACAGCCGCAGCGCGAGCCGCTTGAAGCGGTCCTTCTGCGCCGGCGGCAGCGCCACGCCGGCGAGGCGGAAATCGCGCAGCGCGTCGGTCACCGCCTTGCGCCGGGCGCGCGACTCGTCGGCGAAATCCGGGTGCAGCGACAGCGCCTCGTAGGCCCGGTAGAGCGGCTCGCTTTGCGACAGCTCGAGCGAGTACTCGGTGACCTTCGGCAGGCACGCGTTGTAGGCGGCGCGCCAGCCCTCGGAATTCGTCACGCCCCACAGGTGCGAGACCGCCGACCAGCAGCGCGCCAGGCGGTCGCCGAGCTCCTCCAGCGGCTCGACCAGGTTCTCCCAGTCGGGCGGCGCCGGGTCTTTGAGGCGCGCCGCGACGGCGGCGCGGTTCTGCGCGAGCAGGGCGTCGATCGCCGGCTCGGCGTGCTCGGGGAGGATGCGGTCGAAGGCGGGCAGCTCCCCGCGTGCTGCGAGGTCGAGCAGGGGGTTTTCCATGCGACGGGTCAGCGTTTCTTGGCTGGGTCTTTCGTGGCTTGCGCCGCGTCGAGCTCGAGCAGCAGCTGGTGCCGGTCGGCCTCCGACAGCTTGCTCCAGCGCAGCCCGCGCTCGGCGCCGGCCAGGCCCCACAGCAGGTTCAGCGAGGGCTTGTGGCCGGCGGCCTTGACGCGCAGGAAGGCCTCGACCGGGCCGCAGCGGATCAGGTCGGCGCGCCGGCGGATGCCCACCGAGGCGAGCCAGCGCGTGGACACCGGCCCAAGGTTCATCAGCTGCGCCGGCTTGGCGCGCGCCGGCCGCAGGATCTTCATCACGCGATGCCCCGTGCGACCAGCGCCGTGACCAGGACGTAACCCGCGCCGCTGGCGGCGACGAGGCAGGCGAGGGACGACAGGCGCCAGCGCCGGATGAGCATGGCCTGAGGGATGCCGGAAAGGATGTACGGGCGACCGTCACGCGGCTTGGCCAGCAGGTGCAGGTCGGGCGTCTCGACCGCGCGCTGCACGTGCTCGTCGCGCACCTTCTTCATCGCCATGCGCCGCGCCGCGTCCCACTCTTTCTGGTCCACCTTGCCGTCCTTGTTGACGTCGAACAGCGCCATCATGGGCTTATCGTGCTTCCATTTGTCGAGCAGATCCTTCAAATCGAGCTTCTCGTCGAACGAATCAGGCCCGCCGGCCTGGGTCCGGAACGCGCCCAGGGCGTAAACCGGGTCGCGGTCGTGGATGCGCTGCTCGGTGTAGCGGTAGCGTGAGAAGGCGGCGCGGAACCAGCCCCGGCCCACGGCGGGCGAGAGGTCCGGACTGGGGCTCGAGCCGTACCAGGTCTGCGTGTGGCGCGGGATGACGTTCGCCCCGTCGGGGTTGACCACGCACTTGCCGGTGCCGTCGTCGAGCTCGAAGCAGTCGTCGCTGCGGCCCGAGTTGATCGTCACCCAGCTGGTGTTCTTGCCGGTCTGCCGCTTCTCCTCGACGCGGAAGCTCCACCAGATGCAGCGCGCCTTGGTGAGCGGCGCGATGATCGGCGGCCCGTCCATCAGGCGCCCGTCGCCCTCCAGTTCGACGTAGCCCTGCGCGGCGGAGCGCAGCCGCGAGGTCGGCATGTTCTCCATCAGCCGCGAGCGATGCAGGAACACGAAGCATCCGATGAACGCGGCGAGGGCCACCACGCTGGCGCCGGCGGTCCACCAGAAGAAATCGCCGGAGGGCGCACTCGCGAAGAACTCGCTCACACGGCGTCAGGTGCTGCTGAACAGCGCCTTGACGTCGACATCCTTCTTCTCGTCCTCGCTGAATTCCAGCAGCTCGCGCGGGCCGAAGTTCAGCAGCCGCGCGACGACGACGTCGGGGAACTGCTCGATCCGGACGTTGTTGCGGTTGACCGCCTCGTTGTAGAACTCGCGCCGGTCGGAAAGCGCGTTCTCCAGGCCGGTGATGCGGCCGAGCAGCGTCTGGATGGACTGGTTGGCCTTCAGCTCGGGGTAGGCCTCGGCGGTGGCCAGGATGTTGCCCAGGCCCAGGCGCATCGCGCCTTCCGCCGCGCCGACGCCCTTGACGTCGCCGCGCTCGCGCGCGGAGGAGGCGGCGGCGCGCGCCTGCATCACGGCCTCGAGCGTGCTGCGCTCGAACTGCATGTACTGCTTGCAGGTCTCGACCAGCTTGGGCAGTTCGTCGTGGCGCTGCTTGAGCAGCACGTCGATGTTGCTCCAGGCCTGCGCGACCGCGTGCTTGAGGTTGACCAGCCCGTTGTAGATCACGACGCCGTACACGAGCAGCGCCGCGAGAATGCCGAGCCAGATGAGCCCCGTCATTAGCGTTCCCCCGGAAAATCAGAGCCTTGCAGTGTAGCCCTGGGGCGGCAGGCTGAACAGGCTGGGGACGGGCGCGCTACCATTTGCGCCTCCCATGAGCCTGCCGATCTGGAAGCCCGACGCCCGCCGCGCCGCGGCCACGCACATGGCTGCGTTCACGCAGCTGGTGGGACGCGAGAAGAACCAGGACGCCCCGCGCGTCAACGGCATGCGCACCGGCGACTACGACCTGCTGTGGCGCTGGTCGATCCGCAACCCCGCGCGCTTCTGGGAGCTGGTCTGGCAGTACTGCGAGGTGCGCGCCTCGCGTCCTCCCGACCAGGTGCTGACCAACCCGATGCTGATGCCCGGCGCGAAGTGGTTCGAAGGGGCCGAGCTGAACTTCGCCGACAATCTTTTGAACGGCGCGCTGCTGCGCCAGAGCGGCACGCGCCAGGCCCTGGTCGCGCTCGACGAGAGCGGCCGGCGCCGCGCGCTGACCGCCGACGAGTTGCGCGAGAGCGTGCGCGCGGTGGCCGCGGCGCTGAAGGCCGACGGCGTCGGCCCGGGCGACCGGGTCGCCGGCTTCCTGCCGAACACGCTGGAATCCGTGGTGGCGATGCTGGCGACGGCCAGCCTCGGTGCGATCTGGTCGTCGTGCTCGCCCGACTTCGGCCTCGACGGCGTGCTC
>JANNLM010000274.1:0-5349 GCA_031396825.1 Gammaproteobacteria bacterium
ACCTCGCGCTCGCGCTGCGCGTGCTGGCCGGGCGCGCCGCGCCCGAGGCGACGGCCTGGCGCGCCGAGTTGCCGGCGCCGCGGCGCACCGCGCTCGCCGACTATCGCGTACACGCCTGGCTCGACGATCCGGCCTGTCCGGTGGACGCCGCGGTGCGCGCGCCGCTCGAAGCTGCCGTGGAGAAACTGCGCGCGGCCGGCGTCAAGGTCACGGCCGGTGCGCCGTTCCCGCTGGCCGAACTGCACGAGCTGTACTTCACGCTGCTCGGCGCGATCTTCGGCGGCGGGCTGCCGGCGAAGCTCTATCGCCGCGCCTGGATCGTCGGGCACCTTGCCGGCCTGTTCGGGCGCGATCGCGTGGACACGCGGCCCGGCTTCCTGCGGCGCGTGGCGCTGTCGCACCGCGACTGGCTCAAGGCACACGAAATGCGCGAGCGCCTGCGCCTGAAGTTCGAGGCGCTGTTCGAATCACACGACGTGCTGCTGATGCCGGTCAACCGCATCGCCGCGCCGCCGCACAACACCAAAGGCAGCCTTTACTCGCGCACGATCACGGTCAACGGCCGCGACGAGCCTTACGCCACGCAGTTCACCTGGATCGGTCCCGCCACGCTCGCCGGGCTGCCGGCGACGGCCGCGCCGGTGGGCCAGACCGCCGAAGGCCTGCCGGTCGGCATCCAGATCGTCGGCGCGCACGGCCACGACCTGACCACGATCGATTTCGCGCGCCGGCTCACCGCCCTCACCGGCGGGTTCCGCGCGCCGCCCCAAGCCTGAGCTTTCTCTTCCAGGGATAGCGCCGCGCCCAGGCCAGCTTGTCCGGGCGCTCGAGCTGCTTGAGCGCATGTTCGGCGGAGAGCGCCTTGCCGCGGCCGGCACAGCGTCGCGCCGCGAGGATGCGCCGCGGCGGGAAGCTGCGCGTGAACGCGCCGCCCGCGCCGGCGCGGTGCTTTTCGAAGCGCGCGGCGACGTCCGGCGAGACGCCGGTGTAGATGCGTCCGCCGGCGCACTCGAGCATGTAGACGAACCAGGAGCGTTGCTTCACGGCGGGCCGATTATCCGCGATAGGCGATATTCTGGGCGCCGTGAAACGTCTCCTGATCATCGCGCTCGCGACCTGCGGCATCGCCGCCTGCGTCGCGCTCGACTACAACCGGCTGTACCACGGCGGCGAGCCTTCGGATCATTTCGACGGCAAGCGCTTCTTCAATCCGTCCGGGACCATCGGCAAGGACCTCATCGAGGTGCTGACCTGGGCCAGCAAGCGCGAACCCGCGTCGTGGCCCACGTCGGTGCCGCTCGCCGCGCCGGACCAGCCGCCCGAGCGCGTGTTCGGCAACGAGCTGCGCGTGAGCTTCGTCGGCCACGCCACCGTGCTGATCCAGACCGCCGGCTTCAACATCCTCACCGACCCGATCTGGTCCGAGCGCGCGTTCATGGTGAGCTGGGCCGGGCCCAGGCGCGTCACCCCGCCCGGCATCGCCTTCGAGGACCTGCCGCCGATCGACCTGGTGCTGGTCTCGCACAACCACTACGACCACATGGACCTGCCGACGCTGGCGCGCCTGCGCGAGGCGCACGATCCGCTGATCGTCGCGCCGCTGGGCAACCAGCAGGTGCTGCTCGGCGGCGACGCCGCGATGCGCGTCCACACCCTCGACTGGTGGCAGGGCCTCGACTTCACCGACAAGGTGCGCGTGCATGTCGTGCCGGTGTACCACTGGTCGCGCCGCCACACGTTCGATCGCAACAAGGCGCTGTGGGGCGGCTTCGTGGTCGAGACGCCGGGCGGCAAGATCTACGTCGCCGGCGACACCGGCCTGTGGGACGGCGCCTTCTTTGCGGAGGCGGCGCGGCGCTTCGGCCCGTTCCGCCTCGCCGTGCTGCCGGTGGGCGCCTACGAACCGCGCTGGTTCATGAAGGACCAGCACGTCAATCCCGCCGAATCCGTGCGCATCCACCAGTTGCTCGGATCGCCAGCCACGCTGGGCGTGCACCTGCGCACCTTCCAGCTCACCGACGAGGCCATCGACCAGCCCGAGATCGAGCTGGCAGCGGCGCTGCGCGAGCAGAATGTGCCATCGGAGCGCTTCTTCACGCTGCCGATCGGCGGAACCTGGAGACAACCATGAGCGAATCCTTCGAGGGCGGCTGCACCTGTCGCGCCGTGCGCTATCGGATGACGCGCAAGCCGATCATCGTGCATGGCTGCCATTGCACGTGGTGCCAACGCGAGAGCGGCAGCGCGTTCGCGGTCAACGCCGTGATCGAGAGCGCTTGCGTCGAGGTGCAGGGCGAGTTCGAGCTGGTGCTGACGCCGTCGGCATCGGGCAAGGGCCAGCGCATCGCGCGTTGCCCGAAGTGCCGCGTGGCGCTGTGGAGCCACTACCCGAACGCCGGCGATCCGATCCGCTTCGTGCGCGTCGGCACGCTCGACGAGCCGGGGCGTTTCCCGCCCGACATCCACATCTTCACGTCCACCAGGCAACCGTGGGTCGTGCTGCCGGAGGGCGCGAAGGCCTTCCCGGAGTTCTACAACGCCAAGGACCTGTGGCCGTCCGAGAGCCTGGCACGGTGGAAGGCGGCGAAGAGTTAGAGTATTTCCCTGAACACGGGGTGGAGGCTCATGAAACTCGACGCGCGACGTCGCATAGGGCGGACTCGGTGAAGAACGACCCGAAGCTTCGTGTCGCCAAACGTATCGTTGTTGCGGTCATTGGAGGAACCGTGACTCTTATCGGGATTGCTCTGATCGTTTTGCCGGGGCCAGCGTTTGTAGTCATTCCCATTGGCCTTTCCATACTTGCGACGCAATTCCTGTGGGCGAAACGCTTCTTGCAAAAGGCTCGGCAGATGGCAGATGACTTGTAGAGAGTTGCACGCCAACAACGCGTCCTGAGGCTACCCCGGCCCGAACTTCATGGTGCGGATCGCCATGAAGATCTCGCGCAGCAGCCAGATCAGCGCGAGCAGGAAGGTCAGCAAGCCGGCGATGAACAGCAGCGCCGCCGGCACGGTGGCCTCGAAGGCCGCGAACTCGCCGAGGAACAGCACGATGATGGTGCCGCACACCAGCACCGCGGTGATCACGCACAGCATGATGGCGTGACTGATCAGGGTGGCGCGCCGGGTCAGGTTGTTCAGGCGCTGCACCAGGTCGTCACGCCCCGCGCCTTCGGCGCCCGCCAGCTTCACTTCCAGCGCCCGGGCGCGATCCACGATGCGCGACAGCCGGTTGGACATCACCCCGAGGATGGCGCCGACGCTGGTCAGCAGGAACACCGGTGCGATCGACAGCTGGATGACGTGCGCGATCCCGGTCATGGCAATGGTCTGGAACACGCCGCTATCCTAGCGAATGTCCGCCCCCTTCCGCGTGTTGTCCGTCATCCCGCCGATGACGCAGCTCAACACCCCCTACCCGTCCACGGCCTACCTGACCGGATTCCTGCGCGAGCAGGGCGTGGACGCCCGCCAGGAGGACCTGGCGCTGGCCCTGATGCTGGAGCTGTTCTCGCCGGCCGGGCTGGAGGCGATCCGCACGCGCTGCGAGGCCTTGCCCCAGCGCAAACGCTCGCGCCAGGTGCGCCACTTCCTCGCCCACTACGCGCGTTATCACGCCACCGTCGCCGCGGCGATCGCGTTCCTGCAGGGGCGCGACCCCACCGTCGGCCACCGCATCGCCGGCCGCGCCTTCCTGCCCGAGGGCCAGCGCTTCGCCTCGCTCGACGTGTTCGTCTCCGCGGAAGGCGCCGACCCGCTGGCCTGGGCCTTCGGCGCGCTCGGCACCCACGACCGCGCGCGGCACCTGGCCACGCTTTACCTCAATGACCTGGCCGACGTGCTGCGCGACGCGGTGGACGCGCGCTTCGAGTTCGTGCGCTACGGCGAGTCGCTCGCCCAGAGCCAGGCCAGCTTCGATCCGCTGGCGCAGGCACTGGCCGCTCCGGCCAACCTGATCGACGAAACGCTGGCGCGGCTGACGAAAGAGGCGCTGGCGCGCCACGCGCCGCGCGTGGTGCTGCTGTCGGTGCCCTTCCCCGGCTCGGTCTACGGCGCCTTCCGCATCGCGCAGGCGATCAAGGCGCACGATCCGTCGATCGTCACGGTGCTCGGCGGCGGTTTCGCCAACACCGAGCTGCGCGAGCTGGCCGAGCCGCGCGTGTTCGACTTCTTCGATTACGTCACGCTTGACGCGGGCGAGCGGCCGCTGCTGGCGCTGCTCGAACACCGGGACGGCAAGCGGCCGCGCGAGAAGCTCGTGCGCACGTTCCGGCGGGCTACTGGCAAGGTCGAGTACATCGACTTCCGCGAGCCCGACATCCCCTTCGCCCAGACCGGCACGCCGACCTGGGTCGGCCTGCCGCTGCACAGCTACCTGTCGGTACTCGACATGCTCAACCCGATGCACCGGCTGTGGTCCGACGGACGCTGGAACAAGCTGACGGTGGCGCACGGCTGCTACTGGAAGAAGTGCACCTTCTGCGACGTGAACCTCGACTACATCTCGCGCTACGACCTCGCCGGCGCGACCACGCTGGCCGACCGCATCGAGAAGATCGTCGCCGAGACCGGCCAGACCGGTTTTCACTTCGTGGACGAGGCGGCGCCGCCCAAGGGCCTGAAGACGCTCGCCGCCGAACTCACGCGCCGCGGCACCGCGATCTCGTGGTGGGGCAACATCCGCTTCGAGAAGACCTTCACGCCGGCGCTGTGTCGCGAGCTGGCCGACAGCGGCTGCATCGCGGTGTCCGGCGGGCTCGAAGTCGCGCACGACCGGCTGCTCAAGCTGATGAAGAAGGGCGTCAGCGTCGAGCAGGTCGCGCGCGTCACGCGGGCCTTCACCGACGCCGGCATCCTGGTGCACGCCTACCTGATGTACGGCTTCCCGACCCAGACCGTGCAGGACACGGTGGATGCGCTCGAGTACGTGCGCCAGTTGTTCGCGCAAGGCTGCCTGCAGAGCGGCTTCTGGCACCGCTTCACCTGCACGGTGCACTCGCCGGTCGGCAAGCACCCGGCGGACTACGGCATCACCCTGCACACCCTGCCCGCGGGAGGGTTCGGGAGGGTTCGCGAGGAACGACGTCGGTTTCGACGACCCCACCGGCACGGATCACGACGCGCTCGGCGTGGGCCTGAACAAGGCCCTGTACAACTACATGCACGGCCTGGCGCTGGACGAGGACGTGCGCAGCTGGTTCGACGGCAAGGTGCCGCGTACGCGGGTGCCGAAGCGCTTCATCGCCAAGGCGCTGTCGCCCTAAGCGATTTTTCCTGTTGTTCGCGCCAAGGGGCGCTGTAGAGTTGCGCCATGACCCCTGAACATTTCGATGTCCTCATCGTCGGC
>JANNLM010000289.1:0-6190 GCA_031396825.1 Gammaproteobacteria bacterium
AGGCCATGCGCGCCGACGAGGAGCGCCACGGCGCCGAAGCGGTCGCCGCCGGCGCGCAGCCGCTGCCGAAGCCGGTGCAGGAACTGATGCGCGCGGTGGCGCGACTGATGACGCGCAGCGCGTACTGGGTCTAGGGACTCACGCCGCCCGCAACGCATCCACCACCGGCTGGCGCGCCGCGCGCACCGCCGGGAACAGGCCGCCGAAGAAGCCGATGAACCACGCCCACTGGATGCCCTTCATTACCAGCTCCGGCGTGACCGCGAACTGGAAGGCGACCTGGCTGAAAGTCTGGAAGTTCAGCCCCGAGACCTGGAAGCCGTTGAACACGACGTAAGCCACGGCCGCGCCGATGATCGCCCCGGCCAGCGACAGCAGCAGCGCCTCGATCATGATCGAGCACACCACCGGACCGCCGCCGAAACCGATGGCGCGCAAGGTCGCGATCTCGACGCTGCGCGTCGCCACCGCCGCGTACATGGTGTTCAGAGCGCCGAACACGGCGCCGATCGCCATGATCACGGCGACGGTGTAGCCGATGACGGTGATGAACGTCTCGAGCGCTTCCGAGCGCGAGGCGTAGTACTCGGGCTCGCGCTGCGGCGCGGCGCGCAGGCGCGGATCCTGCGTCATGTGGTCCTTGAACGCCTGGAAGGTCTCGGCACGGTCGTCCTCGAGCTGCAGCGTGATGGTCGAGTAGAACTGCGCGCGCACCGCGTCGTGCAGTGCGGCGGCGTCGACCCAGACCTCGGATTCGTGGACGTCCCCGCCCGACTCGAACTCGCCGACGATGAGCCAGGCGCCGTCGCGCACCTCGACGGTCTTGCCGATGTCGAGGTTCGCGTATTCGGCGCGCGCGGCCCGGCCGACCACGACCTCGCGCTTGCCAGGCTCGAACATGCGACCGTCCACGATCTTCGCCTCCGGCCGCACCTTGAACACGTCCGGCGAGGTGCCGCGCACGACAGCATTGGTCTGCGCGCCGGTCGTGTCGCCTTTCTTGCTGATGTTGGTCAGCGCGTAGACCTCGGGCAGCGCGAGCGGCGCCCCGTCGGCGCCGCGCTTGACGCCCGGCACGTCGGCGATCAGGCGCGCCTGCTCGACGCCCAGCGTGCTGCCGAGCTCGTCGATGCTGCCGACGCGCAGCACGATGACGCGGTCCATGCGGCCGGTGGAGGCCAGCGTCGCGGCAAACCCTTCCGCCATCGCCAGCATCGCGATCAGCACGCCGACCACGCCGGCGATGCCGGCGACGATGACCATCGAGATGCCGAGCCGGTCCGGGATGGTCCTGATGTTCATCGCCGTCACGGCGCCGATCTGCTGGAAGACGTTGGCCATGTCAGTGCCCGCTCAGTGCGTTGACGATGTCGAGCCGCATGGCGCGCAGCGCCGGCGGCAGACCGACCATCAGCGCGAGGCCGACGGCGATCGCCGCGCCGAGCGCCGCGGCGCCGGCGCCGACCTTCATGCCGGTGAAGCCGGGGAACGGGATGCCGGCGCCGATGACCGGGGCCGCCCACATCGCCAGGCCGATGCCGATCGCTGCGGCGACGAGGCAGAGCAGCAGCGCCTCGACCAGCACCAGCGCGAGCACGGTGCGGTCCGAATAACCCAGCGTCTTCAGCACCGCGAGCTCGGGGATGCGCTCACGCACCGACTGCATCATGGTGTTCCCGGTCAGCAGCAGCAGCGTGAAGATCACCGCAGCCATGATGCCGCCGAGAATCATCTGGAGATTCCCGAACTGCTTGACGAAACCCTGGTTGAAGGCCTTCTCGGAATCGGTCTTGGTCGGGCTCGGCGAGTTCGCGAACATCTTGTCGATCGACAGCGCGATCTCGGCGTTCTTCGACGGGTCCTCGGTGCGCTCGATGAACCAGCCGACCCGGCCCTGGCCGAACGCGCGCGCCTCCTCGAAGTATTCGTGGTGGAACAGCAGGTACTCGTGCTGCGCGCGCGTCGCGCCGTCCTTGCAGTCGAAGATGCCGACCAGGTCGAACTCCCACACGCTCGAGCCGTCCTTCTTCGGCCAGATGGTCGAGATGATCGGCACCTTGTCGCCGACCTTCCAGCCGTACTTGTCGGCCAGGCGCTTCAGCACAACGGCGCCCGTGCGCGTCTTCAGCAGCGCCTGCTTCTGGTCTTCCGGCAGCAGCACTTCGGGATAGAGCCGCAGGTAGGGCTCGACGTCCGAGGGAAACTGCGCGAAGAAGTTTCGCTCGGTCTGGTAGATGCCGCCGAACCAGGATTGGAACGCCACGTCCTTGATTCCCGGTACCGCGCGGATCTGGTTGGCGTAGGCGACCGGCTGCAACTGCGTGAACGAGTACTTGCCGACCGTGATCAGGCGATCAGCCCCGGCGATGTCGATGCCGGCGGTGAACGCGGCCAGCACGCCCTGCAACAAGCCGTAGAGCAGGAACGCCACGGTGATCGACAGCATGGTCAGGATGGTGCGCGGCTTGCGGCGCATCAGCGCCGCCCAGACCAGGGGGAAATATTTCAAGAGAGATCCTTCGCTTCGCTCAGGATGACAGGCATTACGCGGCCCTCAAGGCTTCGACGATCGGCAGGCGCGCGGCGCGCACTGCCGGGAACAGGCCGCCGATGAAGCCGATGGCGACCGACCAGGTCATCCCGCGCACCAGCAGGTCCGGCGTGACCGCGAAGCTGAACGCGACCTGGGTGAAGTTCTGGCCCAGCGTGGACACGGTCATGCCGTTGACCAGCAGGTAGGAGGCGGCCGCGCCCAGCGCGCCGCCCGCGACGGCGAGCACCACGGCCTCGGCCAGCACCGACACCACCACCGGCAGCCCGCCGAAGCCGATGGCGCGCAGCGTCGCGATCTCGACGCGGCGCGTCGCGACCGCCGAGTACATCGTGTTGAGCGCGCCGAACACGGCGCCAAACGCCATCAGCACCGCCACCACCGTGGTCAGGATGCCGATCTGCCGCGTGAAGTTCTGGGTTTGCGAGGTGAAGTACGCGCGCTCGGTCGTCACGTCGAGCCGGAAGCGCGGGTCCGCGGTCACCGCGTCCTTCAGCGTCTGCAGGCTCGCCGCCGACTCGAGCTGCACCAGCATCGACGAAGCGCCGGTGCGCCCGAAGGCGTTGCGCGCGGTGTTGGCGTCGGTCCACAGCTCGGATTCGTGCGCGTCGCCCGCCGAGTCGAAGATGCCGACCACGGTCCAGGTCGAGCCGCGGAAGTGCAGCTGGTTGCCCACCGCCACGCCCTCGAACTGCTGGGTGGCCTGGCGGCCCGCGATCAGCTCGTTGAGGCCGGACTGGAACAGCCGCCCTTCCACCAGCTTCACTTCCGGCCGCATGGCGAGGCCGGCGGGCTCGACGCCGCGCAGCGCCACGTTGACACTGGCCGGCCGCGGGCCCGCGCCCTTCTTCAGTTCCGTGATCACCATGATCTCGCCCGAGGCCAGCGGCTGGCCCGCGGCGTCGCGCTTGATGCCCGGCAGCGAACGCACCAGCGGCAGCGTGTCGGGGCCGATGCCGGAGGACAGCTCGGACAGCACGCCCGCCGACAGCAGCAGCGCGCGATCATCGGTGCCGGTGCCCTTCAGCGTCTTCTCGAAACCCTTGCTCATCGACAGCATGCCGATCAGCACGCCGACCACGCAGGCGATGCCGACCACGATCACCATCGAGGTGCCGATGCGGTTGCCGATGCTGCGGAAGTTCATCAGCGTGATGGCGAGGATGGTCTGCATGGCCTAGCGTCCCGCCAGCGCGTCGACGATCGACAGGCGCCAGGCGCGCAGCGCCGGCCACACGCCCACGGCCAGGCTCAGCAGCAGCATCGCACCGAGCGCGAACAGCCAGACCTGCAGGTTCGCGTTGATCGGCGGGAAGGCGATCCCGGGCGCGTTGGCGAGCGCGCTCATGGTGGCCACCGACAGCAGCATGCCGGTCAGCCCGCCGAGCACGCACAGGAACAGCGCCTCCGACAGCACCAGGCCCAGCACGTGGGCGTCGGTGAAGCCGATGGTCTTGAGCACGGCCAGTTCGGGGATGCGGTCCTGCACCGCCTGCAGCATGGTGTTGCCGGTCAGCATGAGGATGGCGAAGAACACCGCGCCGAGGATCGAGTACAGGATCAGCTTGAGGTTGCCGAGCTGGCGCACGAAGTTGAGCGAGAAATCCTTCTCGGTCTGCGTCTTGGTCTCGTCGGCGGAGTTCTCGAACATCGCGTCGATGGTCCGGCCCACGGCCTCGGCGTCGTCCGGATTGGCGATGCGCACGACGATGATGCCGGCGCCGCCGTTGCCGAACTGGCGCGCCTCGTCGAAGTAGGCGTAGTTGAGGTACATGTTGCCGACGCGCGCGCACGAATCGGCGACCTTGCTGCCGAAAATCCCGACGATGTCGAAGGTCCAGGCGCGCGAGCCGTCCTTCAGCGGCCAGATCTGGCTCTTCAGCGGGACCTTGTCGCCGACCTTCCAGCCGAAGCGCTGCGCCAGCTGCGGGCCGATGATCGCGCCGGTGCGCGTGGTGCGCCAGGCCTGCTCCTGGTCAGGCGGCAGCACGCACTCGGGGAAGGTGCGCACCCAGCGCTCGGGATTCACCGCGAACTGCGGGAAGAAGTTGCGCGGGTCGTCCTGGTAGATGCCGCCGAAGAACTGCGAATGCGACACCGAGGCCACGCCGGGGACCGCCTCGACCTGCGGCAGCAGGCGCATCGGCAGCGGGCTGGTGAACGACACGCGCGCCTGCGTGATCAGGATCGGCGCGGAGAGGTTGATCTGCTCGCCGGAGAACAGCGAGTTCGCCGCCTGGATCAGGCCGAGCAGCAGGAAGGCCGTGACCAGCGAGGCGAGCGTGAGCCAGGTGCGGGCGCGCGAGCGCCACAACATGGCCCAGACCAGACCGAAGAACTTCACGAGGCGCTCAGGCCGCGCTCTGCTCCACCAGCACGCCCTTGTCGAGGTGCAGCTCGTGCGTGGCGAAGTCCGCCGCCTTCTGGTCGTGCGTGACCATGATGATGGTCTTGCCGTGCTGCTTGTTGAGCACCTGCAGCAGGTTGAGGATCTCGTCCGCGGTCTTGCGGTCGAGGTCGCCGGTCGGCTCGTCGCAGACCAGCAGCGTCGGGTCGGCGACGAGGGCGCGCGCGATGGCGACGCGCTGCGCCTGGCCGCCGGACAGCTCGGACGGCTTGTGCTTGGCGCGATCCCTGAGGCCGACGATCTCGAGCGCGGTCTCCACGTGCTTCTGGCGCTGCGCCTTGTTGAGCGACGTCAGCAGCAGCGGCAGCTCGACGTTCTTCTCGGCCGTCAGCACCGGCAGCAGGTTGTAGAACTGGAACACGAAGCCGACGTGGCGCGAACGCCACTGCGCCAGCTGGCCGCCCGACATCTGGTCGATGCGCGCGTTGTCCACCGTCACGCTGCCGGCCGTGGGCCGGTCGAGGCCGCCGATGAGGTTCAGCAGCGTGGTCTTGCCGGAGCCGCTCGGCCCCATCAAGGCGAGGAAGTCGCCCTTGGCGATGTCGAGGTCCAGCTTCTCCAGCACCGGCACGGCCTGCTTGCCGCGCGTGTAGGTCTTGGAAACGCCCTTCAGGCTCACCAGTGCCGTCATGACTGCTCCTTCGTTATTGCTGGATTTCGATACGCGTGCCGTCGGCCAGTTGCGCCAGGTCGCCCAACGCGACCTGATCGCCCGCCGACACGCCCGCAAGGACCTGCACCTGGCCGCCGCGCGAGGCGCCGAGCTTCACGGCGCGCCGCTCGACGGTTTCACCTTTCAGCACGAACACCACGCTCGTGCCGTTCTCGTCCTTCACCGCTTCCGCCGGGATCAGCACGCCGCTCGGCGCCTCGGCCTGCGCGCCGGCCTCGGCTTCCGGCAGGAACGCCACGCGCACGCCCATGTCCGGGATGATGCGCGCGTCCTTCACCTGGATGCCGATGCGCACCTTGACCGTCGCCTTGCTGCGATCCGCGGTCGGGATCACCGCGATCACGGCGCACGGGATCTTCCAGTCCGGGTAGGCGTTCAGCACCGCCTCGATGCGCTGGCCCGGGCGCACGCGGTTGATGAAGTTCTCGTTGACGTCGACCTCGATCTCGAGCGAGTCCATGTCCACCAGCGTGCCGATGCCGGTGCGGGTGCCGGCGCCGCCGGCCGACAGCGGCGAGATCATTTCGCCGACCTGCGCGTTCTTGACCGTGATGACGCC
>JANNLM010000296.1:0-2890 GCA_031396825.1 Gammaproteobacteria bacterium
TGTTCGAGACCACGCTCACCAGCGCCATCAGGAGCACGACCACGATCAGCACCGCGGTCAGTCGCGGCACCAGCAGCAGCTTCAGGCGCTCCATGTAGAAGCGCACCAGGAGGCCAAGGCTGATCACGCTGGTGAACAGGATGAAGCCGGCCACGATGCCGGTCCAGTTGAAGGCCAGCGCGATCAGCACCGGCATGAAGGTGCCGAAGGTGCGGATGCCGACCAGGTTGCGCAGGATCAGCATGATGAAGGCGCCGATCGGCACCAGGAGCAGGATCCGGTAGACCTCCTGCGCCTGCAGCGGCAGGTCGAGGAGCGAATAGGCGATGAAGTTGCGGTCCTGGGCCTCGAGCCGCTGCTTGGCGGTCTCGAGCGCGTCGGCCAGGCTCTTCTGCACGCTGAACTCGACCAGCGCGCGCGGGTTGTTGTCGACCTCGAGCACCGGTCGCGGGCCGAAGCTCCACAACATGGTGTCCTCGGGCCAGCCGATGGTGCCGGTGCGATCGGCGATCGTGATCCACTGCCCGGTGTCGCGGTTGAAGACCTGCAGCAACGGGCGCAGGGTCACGTTGGAGCTCGACTCGGCCAGTGGCAGGCCCCAGGCCATGCGCGCGGCGATGCGGCGGTCGGCGAGCAAGGACAGCGCCAGTTCGGCGCGCTCCTCGATCGACTCGCGTCCCTCGAGCAACAACTGCACTTCCTGCGACGGCGGCGTCGCGGCGAGGCGGCGCACCAGCGCCCCGGCGAAGGTCGCGCTGTCGATCGATTCGCCGTGGACCTCGTCGAGTACCGCGCTGCGCGCGGTCGCGAAGGGTTCTTCCCAGGTCGCGGGCTCGGGCGCCGGCGGCGCCTTGGGCGCACCGCTCTCGCGATGCTCGTCGCGATACACGGTGGCGCGGTAGTACAGCGCCTGCGTGCCGCTGGCGCGGCGGATCGCCCACTGCACCTCGCGCGCGCCCTTGGCGCGCTCGATGGTCATGCCGTAGTTGCGCGCCACGAAGCGCTCGCCCAGGATCGCGAAGCCCGGCGGATCGGATGGCAGCTGCAGCGTGACCTTGTTGGGCCCGCGCCGCGGCTGGAACTCGACCCGCGCCTGCAGCTCGTAGACCTCGGTCTCGGCCACCGGCTGGACCGGGAAGCGCAGGACCTTCCACTTGTAGAAAAAGCCGCCCAGGCCCACTGCGGCGATGAGCAGGGCCAGCAGGTACAGCCTGGACTTCTTCATGGACGAGTCCCTGCGCGCCCCCCGCGCACATCGGTGGGGCGATAGCGTATCCGGAAACGTGGCGCGCCCGGCAAGCGGCGCGCCGTCATCAGACGTCGAGTTGCTATACGTCGAGGTTGGACACGCGCAACGCGTTCTGCTCGATGAACTCGCGCCGCGGTTCGACCACGTCGCCCATGAGCGTGGAGAAGATCTGGTCGGCGGCGACCGCGTCCTCGACCCGCACCTGGAGCAGGCGCCGGGTCTCGGGATTGACCGTGGTCTCCCACAGCTGGTCGGGATTCATTTCGCCCAGGCCCTTGAAGCGCTGGATGGTGCGGCCGCGCTTGGCCTCCTCCAGCAACCAGGCCTGCGCTTCGCCGAAATCGCGCACCGGCTGCGCCTTGGACCCGCGCGCCACCCGCGCGCCGGGCTGGACCAGGTCGTCGAGCGCCGCGGCCGCCAGCGCGATCGGCGCGTAGTCGGCCGAGCCGAAGAACGAAGCCGGGATCAGCTGCGTGCTTTCGAGGCCGTGGTTGGCCTTGACGATGCGCAGCGCCCCGCCCTGCCCGTCGATCGCCGGCTGCGCCTCGATGCGATAGCGCGCGCGGCCCAGGCCAATGCTGGCCAGCGCCGCTTCGAGCCCGGACGTCCACGCGGCCAGGCGCGCGGCGTCGGCGAAGTCGGCGGGCTTGAGCGGCGGTTGCTTGATCAGCGCATTGAGCACGGCGCCGTCGTAGCGGCCGGTAAGGCGCTGCGACTGCTCGCGCGCCGCGGTGTAGTCGCGCAGCAGTTTTTCGAGGCCAGTGCCGCTGATCGGCGGCAGCTCGCTGCCCGGCACCAGCACGGCATCCTCGACCGCGTTGCTCACCAGGTAGGCGTTGAGCGCCGCGTCGTCCTTCATGTACAGCTCGGTCTTGCCCTGCTTGACCTTGTACAGCGGCGGCAGGCCGATGTAGACGTAGCCGCGCTCGATCAGCTCCGGCATCTGGCGGTAGAAGAAGGTCAGCAGCAGCGTGCGGATGTGCGAGCCGTCGACGTCGGCGTCGGTCATGATGATGATGCGGTGGTAGCGCAGCTTGGTGATGTCGAACTCGTCCTTGCCGATGCCGCAACCCAGCGCGGTGATGAGCGTGCCGACCTCGGCCGAGCCCAGCATCTTGTCGAAGCGCGCCTTCTCGACGTTGAGGATCTTGCCCTTGAGCGGCAGGATCGCCTGGGTCCTGCGGTTGCGGCCCTGCTTGGCCGAGCCGCCGGCGGAATCGCCCTCGACCAGGAACAGCTCCGACAGCGCGGGATCCTTCTCCTGGCAATCGGCCAGCTTGCCCGGCAGGCCGGCGATGTCGAGCGCGCCCTTGCGCCGCGTGAGCTCGCGCGCCTTGCGCGCGGCCTCGCGCGCGCGCGCGGCTTCGACGACTTTCTCGCAGATCGCGCGCGCTTCGCCCGGATGTTCCTGCAGGAAGCTCGCGAGCTTGTCGCCGAGCACCCCGGCGACCGCGCCGCTGATCTCGGACGAGACCAGCTTGTCCTTGGTCTGCGAGGAGAATTTCGGATCGGGCACCTTCACCGACAGCACGGTGATCAGGCCTTCGCGCATGTCGTCGCCGGCGAGCTGGACCTTGGCGGTGCGCTGCAGGCCGGCGCGTTCGATGTAGTCGCCGAGCACGCGCGTGAGCGCGCCGCGGA
>JANNLM010000300.1:0-3010 GCA_031396825.1 Gammaproteobacteria bacterium
GCCGCGGCGCGCGAGCTGTCGCGCACCTGCTTGAGCAGGTCGCCTTGAGCAGGGGCCTGCGCGTTCGCGGCTCCGGCCGCCAACAGCAGCGCGGCGAGCAGTAGCCTCATGGCTTGGCGACCGGCAACACCAGCAGTTCCGCCGGCATCCTGCCGCGCGCCATCGCCGCGGCGCGCGCGATCTCGGCGGCGGCGTCTTCGTGGAGCGGCGCCCAGGCGCCGCTCGCGGCGTCCCAGCGCGCGGCCTGGCGGCCGTCGGCCACGCAGTAGAAGCCGACGCGGCCGATGCGCACGCGGGTGGACGCACCCGGCGCGCCGGTGCAGTCGGTGGGCGCATCTTCCGCACCCAGCGTGTTGCCGTACTCGGCCTCGCTGCGCCAGGCCTCCAGTACGCGGCGGAATTTCTCGGCGGCGCTGTGCTGGGGATCATCGAGCATCGCCGTGATCCCGCTGATGCGTTTGCGCCGCACGTCCAGCAGGAACGGCGGGTCGCGCGCGACCTGCGCTTCCAGCGCCGCCAGCATGCGGCGGGTCAGCGGCAGCAACTCGCCGCCGAGCGCGCTGACGCGCTTGAGTTCGGCCTCGATCTGCGCGCGGCGCTGCTCCTCGACCGCGGCTTCCTGCTCGAGCTGCCCGGCATAGTCGGCCAGTTGCAGCGCGCGCAACTCGGCGGCGCGCCGCTTCTCGTGCAGGGCGCGCGTCTCGGCGTCGAGCTGGTCGACGCGCTGCTGGGATTCGCGCGCCGCGCGCTGCGCGGCGAGGCTGGCGTCGAGGGCGTCACCGACCTCGTCGGCGGCCGCCGGCACGCTCAGTGCCAGCACCACGAAAAAGGGGACGCAACCCTTTTTCCAGGGCAGCCACGAAAAAGGGTTGCGTCCCCTTTTATTCACGGCCGCGCGCGGCTACTCGCTGCTCGTGTCCCTGCAGCCAGTTGGCGATCTCGGCCGCCATTTCGTCGGTGTCCACGTCGTCGAGCACCCAGTGCCCGCGGTCCGGATAGTGGCGAATGGAAGCCTGCGGGTAGAGCGCGGCGACCTTGCGCACCGAGGCGGCCGGCGTCAGCCGGTCCTGGCCGCAGCTGACCACGTAGACCGGGCACGTCACCGCCGCCGGCACCACGCTCGAGGTGCGCCTGGAATCGAACATCCACAACGCGATCTCGAACGCCGCGCGGCCGGATTCATCGACCATCGCGTCGTAGAGCTTGACGTGCTTGTCGCGCGGCACGCCGTTGAACGCGCTGACCACGGCGCGGTGGAACGACAGCTTCTGCGGCCGCCGCCACCAGGCCCAGCTGGTGATGATGCGGAAGAACGAGATGAAGTTGGTCCAGCGCAGGCCCCAGACGCCGGCCGGCCACGCCGGCGTCAGCAGCACCAGCGCGAACGGCTGGAGGCGCGCCGCCAGCTGCTGCGCCAGCAGCCCGCCCATCGAGTGGCCGATCAGGATCGGTGCTTCGTTCAAGTTCAGGCTGCGCACGGTTCCCTCCAGGAATGAGAGGTAGTCGCGCAGGCTTTTGTTCCCGACTTCGGGGTGCGGCACGCCGATCTCGTGCGCCGGCAGCGTTGGCGCATAGCAGGCATGGCCGCGCGGCTTGAGTCCCTCGACCAGCCGGTCGAAGTTGGCCCCGGTGCACCACATGCCGTGGATGAGGATGATCGGCCGGGCCATGTCAGTAGCCGCTGACCATGCGCGTGGTGAAGCGGTTGAACCACCCCGGCGTGAGCTTCTGCGCCAGCGCCATCAGGTAGCCCTGCCGGCCCGGGCACCAGTGCACGCGCGGCCACAGGCGCCAGTGCGCGGCCCGCCATACGACGTTGGCGACGTCGGCCGGCACGAGGCGCATGCCGAGCACGTCCTTGGCCTTCAGCTGGTTTTCGAACTTCGCCACCATCGGCGTGTCCACGAACAGCGGCAGGATGTCGCGCACCGTGATGCCGTGGCGCCGCCATTCGATGTCGAGTGCCTCGGTCAGGCCCTTCACGGCGAACTTGGTCGCCGCGTAGGTGGCCAGGCCGGGCGCGCCGTAGATCGCGGAGGCCGACGACATGCTGATGACGCTCGCACCCGGTGTGCGGCGCAGGTACTGGAAGGCGGCATGGCAACCGTTGACGACGCCCTGGAAGTTGACCGCGATGGTGGCCCGGTTATGGTCCATCGGGATTTCCTCGAACGCGCCGGCGCTGCCGATGCCCGCGTTGTTGAACAGCAGGTCGAGCCGCTGGCCGGCGGCTTCCCAGAACTGCGCCAGCGCGCGCTCGAACGCGGCGTAGTCGCTGACGTCGAGCCTGCCGGCAACGCTGTTGGCGGAACCGAGCGTGGCGGCGAGTTCGTGCACGCCGGCCTCGTTGACGTCGTACAACCCGACGAACCAGCCGCGCTGCGCGAACAGCTCAGCAGTCGCGCGTCCGATGCCGGACGCCGCACCGGTGACGAAGATGCTCGGTCTGCTCACGCAGGACTGATCGGTTCCAGGTACAGGATGCGGTCGCCTTCCAGGATCACCATGGTGCTGGTCTCGGCATACTTCTGCTGCTTGCGGTGCGACTCGAAAGCCGCCGCGACGCGCAGTTGCGCCACCATGAACGACAGCCGGTTGCGGAAGGGAAACGTCACGACCATGTAGCGCTGCGCCGAGATCGGGCGGAAGTAGGTCTCGGTCCCGAGCACGTCGCGGCTGACGCCCTGCTCGACCACGAAGCCGACCTGGTTGGCCAGGCCGCGACCGGTCGGGTAGTACTCCTGGGCGGGCTTGCGCGCGGCGATGCCGGCGGCATCGAGACGATCGCCCAGCGCGTGGGTGAGCTCGCCGATCCGCGCCGGATCGGTGGTGGCTTCCTGCACGTAGACGAACTGGTACGGTCCCATTTCGCGCTCGACCACCGAGACCGGGCTCAGCGCGCCGAGCCATCCCAGCACCGCCAGAATCACCACGAGGAGCGCTCCCAGCGCTCCCAGCACGATCTTCACGTGGCACCCCCTTCCGCGTGTGGCCGTCGGGAAGTCTAACC
>JANNLM010000341.1:0-5468 GCA_031396825.1 Gammaproteobacteria bacterium
GCTGCCGAGCAGGACAGCCACCGCCATTTCGCCGACGTGACCGAGGCGCAGGAGCGCGTGCTGGCCGACATGGCCTGCCGCTCGGCGGTACGGGCGGGGCGCGTGCTGACGGTGCCGGAAATGGACGCGCTGCTGCGCGACATGGAGCGCACCGAGCTGGCCGGGCAGTGCAATCACGGCCGGCCGACGTGGGTCCAGTTCACGCACGACGAGCTGGACCGCTTCTTCCTGCGCGGGCGCTGACGTGCAGCCGGCCGTCCGCGTGCCCGCCGTCCTGTTGATGGGCCCGACCGCATCGGGCAAGAGCGCGCTCGCACTGGCGCTGTGCGAGCTGCTTTCGTGCGAGATCGTCAGCGTCGACTCGGCCCAGGTGTACCGCGGCATGGACATCGGCACGGCCAAGCCGGACGCCGCGACGCGCGCGCGCACGCCGCACCACCTGATCGACCTGTGCGACCCGGCGCAGGCCTACTCGGCCGCGCGCTTCTGCCTCGATGCGGTGCGCGTGGTGGGCGAGATCCGCGCGCGCGGCCGCATCCCGCTGCTGGTCGGCGGCACGATGCTTTACTTCCGTGCGCTGCAGCAGGGCCTGTCCGAGCTGCCGCCGGCGAGCGCGGAGTTCCGCGCGGCGCTGGCCCAGGAGGCAGCGCGGGTCGGCTGGCCGGCGCTGCACGCGCGCCTGGCCCAACGCGACCCGGTCACCGCGGCGCGCCTGCACCCGAACGATGCGCAGCGTGTCCAGCGCGCGCTCGAGATCCTTGAGCACAGCGGCACGCCGCCGAGCGGGCACGCGCCACCCGCGGGCGGTGGCCTCGACGGACCGGTGGTGAAGCTGGCGCTGAACCCGCCGCAGCGCAGCGTGCTGCACGCGCGCATCGCCGCGCGCTTCCGCCAGATGATGCGCGACGGGTTCCTCGACGAGGTGGCGCGGTTGCGCGCGCGCGGCGACCTCACGCCCGACCTGCCGTCGATGCGCGCGGTCGGCTACCGCCAGTTGTGGGCGCACCTCGATGGCGCCTGCGACCTCGTTACGGCGGAGGAACGCGGCATCGCGGCAACGCGCCAGTTCGCCAAGCGCCAGCTGACGTGGCTGCGCGCCGAGCCGGCCGCGACCTGGCTCGACCCCGGACTGCCCGACCTCGTGGCGCGCGCAAGCGAACAGATCCGCTCAGCCGCGGTCGAATCGGGGTGATAAACTTGCCGAATCGTCAGAGGCGCCAGCCGAGGCGCTGAAACATACAAAACACCCGCATCTCATCTAACAAGGGGAAGACAACAATGTCCAAAGGACAAACCCTGCAAGAGCCTTTTCTGAACGCCCTTCGCAAGGAACGCGTACCGGTTTCCATCTACCTCGTGAACGGCATCAAGCTGCAGGGGCAGATCGAGTCCTTCGACCAGTTCGTCGTGTTGCTGAAGAACAGCGTCAGCCAGATGGTCTACAAGCACGCCATCTCGACCGTGGTGCCGGCGCGCGCCGTGCACATGGGCGACGGTGTCAGCGACGACGGCGATGCGCAGCCGCCGGGCATCTGATCACGCCGCAGACTCCCCAACTGCATGTTTGAGCGTCCGCCGCCGGGCGAGAAGGCGGTGCTGGTCCATCTCGCCTTCCCGAAAACCGACTTCGACGCCGACCGCCGCGAGTTCGTCGAGTTGGCGCGCTCGGCTGGCGCCGTCGTCCAGGCGGTGATCGGTGGGCGGCGGCAGCGTCCGGATGCCAGTCTGTTCATCGGCACCGGCAAGGCCGACGAAGTCGCCGGCGCGGCCAAGGCCGGCGGCGCCGAGCTGGCCGTGTTCAACCACGAGCTGTCGCCGAGCCAGGAACGCAACCTCGAGAAGCGCATCCAGGCGCGCGTGCTCGACCGCACCGGGCTGATCCTGCAGATCTTCGCGCAGCGGGCGCGCTCGCACGAAGGCAAGCTGCAAGTCGAGCTGGCGCAGCTGCAGCACCTGTCCACGCGCCTGGTCCGCGGCTGGACCCACTTGGAGCGCCAGCGCGGCGGCGGCATCGGCATGACCGGCCCGGGCGAGACCCAGCTCGAGCTCGACCGGCGCCTGATCGGGCGGCGCATCGCCACGCTCAAGAAGCGCCTCGACCTGGTGCGCCGCCGGCGCGAGCAGAACCGCCGTGCCCGCGCCAAGAGCGAGATGCCGACGGTCTCGCTGGTCGGCTACACCAACGCCGGCAAGTCCACGCTGTTCAACGCGCTGACCGGCGCCAAGACCTACGCCTCGAGCAAGCTGTTCGCCACGCTCGACCCGACGCTGCGCCGACTGGCCCTGCCCGGCAGCCGCGCCGCGGTGCTGGCCGACACGGTCGGCTTCGTGCGCGACCTGCCGCACGACCTGGTCGCCGCCTTCCGCGCCACGCTGGAGGAATCGCGCGAGGCCAGCCTGCTGCTGCACGTGATCGACGCGGCCGACCCGGAGCGCGACGCGCGCATCGGGCAGGTCGAGGCCGTGCTGGCCGAAATCGGCGCCGAGAACGTCGCGCGGCTCGAGGTCTACAACAAGATCGACCTCAAGCCGGACGAGAAACCGCGCGTCGAGCGCGACGCCGAGGGCCGGCCGGCTCGCGTGCACGTCTCGTCGCTGACCGGCGCCGGGCTCGACCTGCTGGTCGAGGCGGTCGCCGAGTGGCTGGGGCCCGAGATCGAGGAGCACACCCTCACCCTGCCGCCGTCCGCGGCACGCCTTCGGGCGCAGCTGTTCGAGCAGGGGGCCGTGCGCAGCGAAAGGCCCCGCAAGGACGGCGGCTACCGCCTGACCGTGGTGATGCCGCGTGAACGGCTGAACCGCGCGCTGCGCGAGGCTGGGCTGCCGGGACTCCGGTAAACTGCGCTTCCTTCACTTTTCTCAAACAGCTCACGGAGTTGCGGACGAATGGCTTGGAATGAGCCCGGCGGCGGAGGCCGCGATCCCTGGAATCCCGGCGGCAAGCGTCCCGGCGACGGCGGCATGCCGGACGTGGACCAGGTGCTGGAGCGCCTGAAGGCGCGCTTCAAGGGCAGGGGCCCGCGTCCCGGCGGACTGTCGTCCGGCGGCGCCGGCCTGCTGATCGGCGCGATCGCCGTGCTGTGGATCCTGTCGGGCATCTACACCGTCGATGCGCAGGAGCGCGCCGTGGTGCTGCGCTTCGGCGCCTACGTGGCGACCGCCGAACCCGGCGCGCACTGGCGCATGCCGTGGCCGGTCGAATCGGTCGAGAAGGTCAACGTGGCCCAGGTGCGCCAGGTCAGCGAGCGCTCCGACATGCTGACCCAGGACGAGAACATCATCGACGTCGAGCTCAAGGTGCAGTACCGCGTCGCCTCGGCGCAGCAGTACCTGGTCAGCCAGGCCGACCCGGACGCCACGCTGCGGCAGGTCACCAAGAGCGCGGTGCGCGAAGTGGTCGGCCGCAACAAGATGGACTACGTGCTCAGCGGCGACGGGCGCCAGGAGGTCTCGCAGCAGACCCAGTCGATCCTGCAGGAGCGGCTCGACGCCTATAACTCGGGCCTGATCGTCACCGAGGTCAATTTCCAGAACGTGCAGGCGCCGGAGGCCGTGCAGGATGCCTTCGCCGACGCCATCAAGGCGCGCGAGGACCAGGAGCGCCTGAAGAACGAGGCGGAGGCCTACGCCAACGGCCGGCTGCCGAAGGCCGGCGGCACCGCCGCGCGCGAGCTGGCCGAGGCCACCGCTTACCGCGACCGGCTGATCGCGCAGGCCAGTGGTGAAGCGGACCGCTTCCTGAAGCTGCTCAAGGAGTACCGCAAGGCGCCGCGCGTGACGCGCGACCGCCTGTACCTCGAAACCATGAGCGAAGTGCTCGGCAACGCCACCAAGATCGTGATCGACGTGGACAAGGGCGGTCCGATGATCTACCTGCCGCTCGACCAGCTGAACCGCGCCCGCGCCGGCGAACCCGGTGACGCGGCGCCGACCGGGCCCGGCACGCGCCCGGAAGCCTCGTCCGGCGATTCGCGCGCGCGCGACAAGGGAGGCCGCTGATGGGTAACCGCCAGACGATGGTCCTCACCGTGATCGGCTTCGCGCTGCTTACGCTGCTCAACTCCGCGTTCGTCGTCGACCTGCGCCAGCGCGCGCTGGTGCGGCAATTCGGCGAGATTGTCGGCACCGACTTCGCGCCGGGGCTGCACTTCAAGCTGCCGTTCGTGCAGGACGTGCTGACCTTCGACAGCCGCATGCTGACGATGGACAACCAGCGCACCGAGAACTTCCTGACGCTCGAGAAGAAGAACGTGCGCGTGGACTTCTTCGTCAAGTGGCGCATCGCCGATACCGCCACCTACTACCTGGCCACCGGTGGCGACGAATCGGTGGCGATGGATCGCCTCGAGGCCAGCATCAACCGCGGCCTGCGCGACGAGTTCGCCAGCCACACCATCCAGGAGGCGCTGTCGAGCGCCCGCGGCGAAGTGACCAAGGCGCTCGAGCCGACCGTGGCGGAGATCAAGTCCGGGCTCGGCATCGAGATCGTCGACGTGCGCGTCAAGCGCATCGATTTCCCCGACGACGTGCGCGACAAGGTCTACGAGCGCATGCGCGCCGAGCGCACGCGCGTGGCGACCGAGCTGCGCGCCAAGGGCGCCGAGCAGGCCGAGAAGATCCGCGCCGAGGCCGACCGCCAGGCGACGGTGACGGTCGCCGATGCCTACGGCGAGGCCGAGCGCACGCGCGGCGAGGGCGACGCCAGGGCCGCGGAGATCTACGGCCGCGCCTACGGCCAGGATCCCGAGTTCTACCGCTTCTACCGTTCGCTGCTGGCCTACCGCGACACCATGCGCGGCAAGGACATCCTGGTGCTCGAGCCGGACAGCGAGTTCTTCCGCTACTTCAAGAACTCCGGCTCCCCAAAGTAACGGCATGACCCATGGACACGCCGTTCTGGCACGACCTCGTGCGCGCGTTCGGCCTTGTGCTGGTGCTCGAGGGGCTGTGGCCGTTCCTGTCGCCGGGGCGGTGGCGCGGCGCGCTGTTGCGGGTGTCGTCGCTCGATGACCGCCTGCTGCGCGGCTTCGGCCTCGCCATGATGATCTGCGGCGTGATCGTGCTCCAGGTACTGTGACCATGAAAGGCTGGCTGCCCGAGGGCATGGAGGAATGGCTGCCGCCGCAGTCGTGGCGCCAGGAGGCGCTGCGGCGCGAGCTGCTCGACCTGTACCGCCGCAAGGGCTACGAGCTGATCCTGACGCCGCTGCTCGAGCACCTCGATGCGCTGCTCACCGGCACCGGTTCCGACCTCGAAGCGCAGACCTTCAAGCTCACCGACCCGGCCAGCGGCCGGCTGCTCGGCCTGCGCGCCGACATGACGCCGCAGGCCGCCCGCATCGCCGCGCGGCGGTACAAGGACCAGAAAGTGGTGCGGCTCTGCTACCTGGGAACCGTGCTGCGCACGCGCGCCGACAGCCTGGGCGGGGCGCGCGCGCCACGCCAGGTCGGCTGCGAGCTGTTCGGCGA
>JANNLM010000360.1:0-21322 GCA_031396825.1 Gammaproteobacteria bacterium
GGTCGGCCATGCCGAGCCCGGGCAGGTAGCAGCCGTGCTGGACCTGCTGTGGGGCGGCGAGGAGACGCTGATCGTGATCAGCTCGGACCTCAGCCACTACCGCAGCTACGAGGCCGCGGCGCTGATCGACGCCGAGACCGCAAAAGCCATCGAGCGGCTCGATGAGGAGCCGCTCGATGGGGATCATGCCTGCGGGTGCCACCCGATCCGCGGCCTGCTGCAGGTGGCGCGCCGGCGCCACATGAAGGTGCTGCCGCTGGACCGGCGCAATTCCGGCGATACCGCCGGGGACCGGCGCCGCGTGGTGGGTTACGGCGCCTGGGCCTTCATGCAGGACGCGCGCTACTTGTCGTAATCCTCGCCGTCATCCGGCTCGCCGTCGCAGTTGTCCGGATTCTTGGCGCAGAACGCATCGCTGCGGTCCTCGCGGCGCTCGCGGCCTTCCTTGCGGCGCTGCTCGCACTTGGCGGGATTGTCCTTGCACGCCTGGCGCATCTTCTCGTGGCGAGCCTTGCGCTCGTCCTTGATCTTCTGGCACTCCGCCGCGTTGGCATCGCACCAGGCCTTCTTTTTCTCGAGCGAGGCCTTGCGCTGCTTGCAGGTCTCCGGATTCTCCTTGCAGAACTTCTCCTTGCGCGCCTTGACCTCCTCGCACTTGGCGGGGTTGTCCTTGCACCATTGTTCGCGCTTGGCCTGGCGGTCGGCGCTGGCTTCGCCGGCAAAGGCGTTGCCGGCGAGCGCGGCACACAGCAGGGCGGGGATCAGCAGCAGTCGTTTCATGTGGGGTCTCCCGTGGAAAGTGGGTGCAGCTTGGGGCGGGGCGGCTGAACGATGCCTGAATGCTACAGTGCCGGCGCTGTCATCTGGATCTTCGAGGGGGAAATATGTCTCGCCACCTGCTGGCCGCACTCCTTTTCTCCTTTGCCGGCAATGCCTTCGCCGAGACGGTCGTGCTGCGCGCCGACCGCCTGGTGGACGTGCGGGACGGCGATTACGTCAAGCCGGCCGTCGTCGTGATCGAGAACGATCGCATCACCGGGATCAACCCGCCCACCGTGCCGGCCGGAGCGCGCGTGATCGAGCTGCCGGGCCACACGCTGCTGCCGGGCCTGATCGACATGCACACGCACCTGACCAACACCCTGGAAGGAGACTGGAAGCACCTGGACGCGACCGAGACTCCGGCCGACTGGGCGCTGATGGGCGCCCGCAATGCGCGCGTGACGCTGCTGGCGGGCTTCACCACCACGCGCGACGTCGGCAATAGCGGCGGTTTCGCCGACGTGGCGCTGGCGCGCGCGATCGACAAGGGGCTGGTCGACGGCCCACGCGTGATCCCGGTGGGTTACTCGCTCGGCATCACCGGCGGCCACTGCGACGACACTGGCTACGCACCCGGCGTGCTCGAAACCAATCCGCTGGTCGGCGTCGTCGACGGCGTGGACGAAGTGCTCAAGGGCGTGCGTTACCAGATCAAGCACGGCGCCCAGGTCATCAAGATCTGCGCGACCGCGGGCGTGCTCTCGGCCGAAGGGCCGGCCGGCGCGCAGCAGTTCAGCGACGCCGAGCTGCGCGCGGTGGTCGAGGAGGCCACGCGCCACGGCCTGCGCGTGGCGGCGCACGCGCACGGCACGGCCGGCATCAACGCCGCGGTGCGCGCCGGCGTGACCACCATCGAGCACGGCACCACGCTCGACGAGGCGACGGCGAAGCTGATGAAGGAGAAGGGCACCTACTGGAGCGCGACCAGCTATGTCTGGGACGTGCTCGATTTCCCCGGCATGTCGGCCGTCATGGTGCGCAAGCGTGACGAGCTGAAGGTGCGCATCGGCAACAGCGTCAAGCTGGCGCTCAAGTACGGCGTGAAGATCGTGGTGGGCAGCGACGAGCTGTGGGTGCACGGCCGCAACGCGCGCGAGTTCGTGTCGCTGCAGCGTTATGGCCTGTCACCGGCGCAGGCGATCCGCGCCGGCACGCTGACCGCCGCCGAGGCGCTCGGTGTGAGCGACCGCGGCGAGCTGGCGCCGGGCCTGCTGGCCGACATCGTCGCCGTCAGCGGCGACCCGCTGGCCGACGTGAAGGCGCTGACCGACGTGCGCTTCGTGATGAAGGGCGGCAAGGTCTATAAGGCCCCCTGAAGCGGTTGTGGGAGCGGCCCATGGCCGCGACTCTTTACGGCGCGCGACTCAGCCGCCGAAGCGGTAGACCAACCCGAGCTGCAGGCCGTAGTGCGTGTAGTTGTCCACCGTGCCGGTGTTGCCGCTCTGGCGATCCTCGACTTTCCAGTCGGCGAAGTGGTGGTTGACGGTCAGCGAGAAGTCCGCAGAGAGCGCCGCGCCGAAGTTCAGCTGATAGCCCGCGCGCAGCCCCGGCACGATTTCGGTGCCCGGATCGGTGCGCATGTCGAACGTGCCGCCGCCCACTGCCGGCCCGGTGACGGGATCGGCATCCGGTGAGGCCACGGCCAGGGCCGCGCTCCAGTAGGGAACCCAGCGCTGGTGCGGCCCGCCATAAGCGCGCTCGTAGAAGACGCTCAAGCCGGTGGAAGTCGCCGCGGCATCGATGTCGTCGGGCTCGATGCTCTTGTCCTGCTCGACGCCAACGATGCGCCAGGGCCGCTCGAAGTCGTACTGCATGCGCTCGAGCGCGACGCCGACGTTGCGGCCTTCGCCGAGGTGGTAGCGCAACGCGAGGCCCATCGTGTAGGCGTCGTTGGAAGGCACGCCGCCGGCGGTGCTTATGCCGGCGCGCAGGCCCAGTGACCATGGCGAATCTCCGGCGAGCGCGCCAATCGGCGGTACTGCACAGGCGCAGGAGAGGAAAACGGCGGACCAGCGGGCAGCGTTCATGACGACTCCTTTTGGCGCCATTGCGGCGCCGCGAACGATCCCTGAAGGCACTCTACGCTGGTCGGCGCAGCTTGTCAGGACGAGCAGCTGACCTCGACCGTGTGCGTCCCCGCCGGCGCCGGGGTTGCATAGGCTTCCATCCGGGGCTGCTCGTCGAACGGCCGCGCCAGCAGCGCGCGCAGCGTCTCGACCTCCGCGTAGTCACCGGCCTGCGCCTTCTCGATCGCCGCCTGCGCCAGGTGGTTGCGCAGCACGTACTTCGGGTTGACCTGCCGCATGCGCGCCGCGCGCGCGTCGTCGTCCGATCGCTCGTGCGCCAGGCGCGCGCGGTAGCTCGCCAGCCAGGCGTCGAAACCGGCCACGTCGAGGATGTGGTCGCGCACCGCGGGCACGCCCTCGGCGCGCACTTCGCCGAGCAGCCGGAACACGGTGGTGAAGTCGGCGCGCGAGTTCGCGAGGACCGTGAAGAACCGGTTGATCAGGTCGGGATCGTCGTCGCGCGCCTGCATCAGGCCGAGCTTGGCGCGCCACTGCGCCAGGTTCTCCGGAACGAACACCTGCCCGTAGCGCTCGAGGATCGCGTAGGCGACCTCGATGGCCTTCTCCGGCTCGGCGTGCAGCAGCGGCAGCGTGGCCTGCAGCAGGCGCGAGCAGTTCCAGTGGCCGACGCCGGGCTGCTGGTCGTAGGCGTAGCGGCCGGTCTCGTCGGAGTGGTTGCAGATGTAGTGCGGATCGAACGGCTCCATGAAGCCGTAGGGGCCGTAGTCGAGCGTCAGGCCGAGGATCGACATGTTGTCGCTGTTCATGACGCCGTGGCAGAAACCGACGGCCTGCCACTGGGCCATCAGCTTCGCCGTGCGCTCGACGACTTCGGTGAGCCAGGCGCGATACAGGTCGGGGCCATGGGTCCCTCCCACAACAGAATCTGCCACGGGATTTGTACCTGTGGGAGCGGCCCATGGCCGCGACTCTTTCAGGTCCGGGAAATAGTTCTGGATGACGTGATCCGCCAGCGGCGCGAGCTTGTCGTGCTCGCCTCTGTAATAGAACACCTCGAAGTTGCCGAAGCGCAGGTGGCTGGGCGCCATGCGGCACAGCACCGCCGCGGTCTCCACCGTCTCGCGCTGCACCGGCTCGCTCGATCCCACGATGCACAGCGCGCGCGTGGTCGGGATGCCGAGGCCCGCCATGGCCTCGCCGCACAGGTATTCGCGCAGGGTCGAGCGCAGCACCGCGCGGCCGTCGCCGAAGCGCGAGTACGGCGTCTTGCCGGCGCCCTTGAGCTGCAGCTCCCACAGTTCGCCGCGCTCGTTGCGGACCTGGCCGATGAGGATCGCGCGGCCGTCACCGAGCTGCGGCACGAACACGCCGAACTGGTGGCCGGCGTACAGCATCGACCGCGTCATGCCGCCCGGCAGCGGCGCGTTGCCGGCCATGACCGAGGCGAATTCGGGGCGCAGGGCCTGGCCCGGGTCCAGGTCGATGAGTTTCGCGGCGGCGGGATTGAACGCGATCAGGCGCGGCTCGGGCAGCGGCGTCGGCAGCACGACCGAGGAATAAGCATCGCCGAGCGCCGGCAGGCGCGCGTCGTGGTTCAGCGTCTCCAGCGTCCGCGGCATCCGGACACTGTAGTGCTTTCGCGTCAGCCCGAGCGGGGCGATGACGCGCTCAGGTCGTCCCAGCGGGGGTTGAGGCTCTCGATCAGTTCGACTTGCTTGAAGCGGCGCCAGGTCCTGATCTGCCTCTCTCGCGCGATCGCCTGGTCCTTCTCGTCGCACTCCTCGAAGTAGACCAGGCTGGTCAGCTCGTTCTGCCGCAGGTGCTCGGTGACCCCGCGCACCAGCTCGTCGGTGATGCCGACGTAGAGCGAGCGAAGCTTGTCAGTCAGGATGTAGACGTAATAGGAACGGTTGTTCATGTGCTTTCTTCTTTTTACTGAACGGGGTCCCCCGACCTAGTTGCAGCTGGACGAGTTCGGATACTTCGCTTCGTCCACGACGATGACGTCGCGGATCCACTGCTCGATCAGCGCGTGGCCTTCGTCATGCACGACGGTGCGGGCCAGCGGCGGCATGCGTTCGGCCGGCGTGTCGGCGTCCGCGCCGAGGCGGAACTCGACGATCGACAGCTCCGGGTGCGCCGGGTAGATGTCGAACTGGCGGCCGCCGCTGCCGGAGCTGCCGGTCGCGGTCGGCTTCTTGCAGATGCCGTGGGCCAGGCCCACCGCGCCGCTGGCGTTGAGGTACAGGCCGGTGCTGGCCGCGAAGCCGCGCACGTTGTGGCAGTGCTGGCAGTTCACTTCGAGGTAGGCGCGGGCGCGCGACTCGACGTCCTCGTCCGTGCCGGCGGCGGCGCCGCTGTCACCCGGCTTGTTGAAGATCGGCAGGCGCTCGAGGTTCGCGGCGATCTGCGTCTCGGCGTTGACGCCGAGGTCGGCCGGGCAGCCGAGCATGCGGTCGTGCGAGCACAGCCAGGCAACCTGGTTGTCGCCAGCGATGTCGTGGACGCCCTGGCCGGTCTCGAACGGCGACTCCGACGCGTACGGCCGGTTGAGGTTGCGCACCTTCAGGCCGATCGGCGCCGCGCCGGCCTCGCCGTCCTCGCGCGAGTGGCACGACAGGCACTGGTTCGAGTTGGGGATCTGGTAGGCCGGCGCGCTGCCGGCATGCGCCGCGCCCGAATCGGCGTCGTGGAAGTTCCACGACACGCTGGCGGTGCCGCCGCCCGGCGAGTACTCGGCGTAGCGCTTGCCGTCGGTGCCGGTCCTCCAGATGTAGGCGAGGCCGTCCCAGCGCGCGGCGCGGGTCCTGGCGTTGATGCGCTTGATCAGCAGGCGCGTCTCGATCACGTTCTCCTTCGCGGTGGTCTCGTCGGCAAAGGCGAAGGTCTTGGCGATGATGGTGCCGACCGGGAAGATGAGGGTGGCGTTGGCGGCGTCGGCCGAGCCGTCGCTCTCCATGTCCTTGTAGATCGCCTTGGTGCCGCTGGGCATGAACAGCACGCGGTACTTCACGGCGTAGTCCGAGAACAGCTTGGTGTTGAGCACGAACGGCACGCCCTGCAGGCTGGAGTCGTAGGCGTCGCCCGAGCTGTTGGGCTTGCTGGTCGGGTCCTCGGCGTCCTCGAACAGGTGGTACTGGTCGAGGCGCGGGCAGTTCACGCGCGCGGCGTCGAAGTTGACCGTGCCGGCCGGCACGGGCTTCTCGCACAGCGCCTCGATCTCGGCGGGCGAGGGCGTCGCGTCCACGTCGCCGCTCGGCACGAACTTCGGGATCACCACCGCCGGCAGCGGCGGCAGGTTCCTGCCGTAGGCGGCGGGGCAGTCGTGCGGCGCGAGGTCGAAGGTCGCGGCGAAATTCGAATAGTCCGTGCCCTGCAAACCGTCGAGCACCTTCATCAGGCCGGTCTCATCCGGGCTCGCGGTCGCGGCGGCGATCACGGCTTCGAGGCCGCGGGTGCCATGGAAGTTGCTGAACTTCAGGCTGTCGGCGCTGAAAGTGTTGTCGGCGTCGATGCACGAGGCCCACCAGTCGGGGAGGATGCGCGCGCGGTCGCCGTCCGCCTTGAACTTGTAGGCGTTGTAGTGGCAGGCCGGGTTCTCTTGATTGGTGTGCTGCGGCTTGCCGCGCGCGTCGGCCGGCACCGGCTCGCCATTGGGCTGCTTCGGGTATTCGCAGTCGGCGTCGAGCGTGTCGAGCAGGCCATCCCAGACGATGTGCGCGCCGCGGAAACCGGTATTGGCGCGCGCGTTCTGCGGATTGGCTGCGGCGGCCGCCGCGCACTGGGCGGCGCCGGCGGCGCTGGCGCAGGCGGCCTGGTTCTTGAATCCGACCAGCGCCGGCAGCACGCGCGCGATCTCGGGGCTCGGCTCAGCCGGCGGCTGCGGATCGTCCGGATTGAGCTCCTGTTCGGTGACGTTCGCGCCGTACAGGTCGTTGGTCGTTACCAGCGGCAGGTGGTTGCCGTTGTTGGTGAAGGTGTTGCCCCAGATGTGCACGCCTTCGGTGTAGAAGTCGATGCGCTTCTCGGTCGGACGGCCGGCGCCCTCGGGGAACAGCGCGTAGCTGGCGTGGATGATGCCGCCGGTATTGTTGTCGCTGAACTCGTTCTCGAAGATGTCGATGCGGTCGTAGGACAGCGTAATCATGCCGCTGCCCGGCGGCACGTTGGCGACGAAGCCGCCCTCGGTGAAGTTGTAGGTGTTGTTCTTGCGCGAGACGTTCTGGTACATCCGCGTGCGGTCGCCGTACTGGCGCAGGTTGCCGTCGAGGTCGTAGATCAGGAAGCCGCCGGTGTTGCACTCGGCGAGGTTGCCGTAGTACTCGCCGTCCTGGACGTTCTCGATCTCGAAGCCGAACACGTTGAACGCGGCGCGGCTGTTGCGAATGATGGTGTTGTTGGTCTGGCCGACGTAGATGCCGGCGTCCGAGGCGCCGATGGACTCGGCGTCCTCGACCAGGATGTTGTCGCTCGACACCGGGTAGATGCCGTAGCGGCCGGCCTTGTCGCTGACCGTGTAGTTGTCGGACTGTGTTTCGGGGCGGCCGGCGTTCTCGGGCGCGCGCGGGTCGAGCGTGGCGGGATTCGTGCATGCCACGTTCATCACCCCGTCGTCGAAGTTGTCGGCGCTGATCGGCGTGGCGCTCTCGCGGCCGCCGCCCGACGACCAGAACGCGCGCACCCGGCGCAACGTGCCGTGGTCCACGGCGCGCAGCTCGAAGCCGTTGCCGTCGGTGTCGGCGACCGTCAGGTCCTCGACCACCAGGCCGCGCACGTTGACCGCCAGGATGCCGACCTGCTGGTCGCTGTTCTTGAAGGAAAGGACCGTGTGGTCGCGCCCGCAGCCCTCGATGATGATGGCCTCGGTGTTGGCCAGCTGCAGCGTGGTCTTGAGGTCGAAGAAGCCGCAGCCGAACTCGATGGTGTCGCCCGGCACGACCGCGACCATGGCCGCGATCATCTCGGACGTGGCGTTCTCGCCCGGCTCGATCAGGTAGGTCTTGCCGGTGCCGAGGTCGCCGGCCTTGGGGTCGTCGGCGCCGTTGAAACAGGCGGTCAGGAGCAGTGCGGCCAGCAGGGGGGCCAGGTTGAGAGTGCGCATGGGGCATAAACTATCCTCACCTGACGGGGTCGTCAGTAGTAAAAAGAGCCGTCCCGGGGCCGTCGAGGCGCTAAAGTTCCGCCATGAGCGACGCCCAGGTGCTGATCGGGTCCGGCGCGACCTGGTTCGCGCACAACTCCGACCGCGAGCCGAGCGAGCCGCAGCCCGTGGTGCGCCTGCCGGCGGTCGCCGCCGACGCCGCGCCCACGCTGCAGGCCACTTACCTCGAGCTGTCGCAGGTGCCGCGGCGCTTTGGCGTGATCCTGTCGAAGCCGGTGTGGTGCTGGGGCGGCGAGATGGGCGTGAACGCGGCAGGCGTGGTCATTGGCTGCACCCCCGTCCACACGCGCCGCGCCAGCCGCGCGCCGGCGCTGCTCGGCGTGGACCTGGTGCGGCTGGGCCTGGAGCGCGGCGGCTCGGCCGGCGAGGCGCTCGAGGTGATCATCCGGCTGCTCGAGCAGCACGGGCAGGGTGGGCCGGCGGGGTTCCGTGACAAAAAACTTTGCCACGACTCTTCATTCCTGGTCGCCGACAAGCTCGATGCGTGGCAGCTCGAGACCGCCGGCCGCGACTGGGTGACGCGCCGCATCGCCGGGCACGGCGCGATCGCGGGCGCGCTGACCATCGGCGCGGAGCGCGACCTGCGCGCGGCGGCGGTTGCGCCGGGCACCGATTTCGCGCGCGCGTTCGGCGCGCGCGTGCAGCCGTTCCTGTCCCGCGCCCGCGAGCGGCGCGAGCTGGCGCTGCATCACCTGGGTCGCGCGCTGACGCCGTCACTGGCGCGCATGGCCTTCCAGCTGCGCGCGCACCGGCGCGACAACGAGGACCCGGCGGGCGGCAGCAACGCCGACACCTGCATGCACGCGGCCGGCTTCATCCGGCGCCACCAGACCACCGGCTCGATGATCGCGCGCGTGAGCGCGGCCGGCACGACGGCATTGTTCACCGGCACCTCGGCGCCGTGCCTGTCGATCTTCCGGCCGGCCGCGTTCGAGGGCGAATTCTCGGTGCTGACGCCGGCCGACAAGCAGGTCGAGGCGCTGCTGTGGCGCCGCCACGAGCTGCTGCACCGGCGCGCGCTGGCGGACCCGGTGCTGCGCCTGCGCCTGCGCGCCACGCGCGACGAGATCGAAGCCAAGGTTTTCGAGCAGCTCGCGGCGCCGCAGCCCGACGCCGGCGCGCTGGCGCGCGCCGATCGCCTGGCGGCGGCGTGGCACAAGGTGCTGTGGGAATCGCTGGACCCGCGTGCGGCGCCCCGCGGTGCGCGTTTCTGGCGCCGCGTCAGCGAGGAGGATGGGCTGGCGGGCTGATCACGGCGGCGGCGCGGCCGGCATGCTCTCGACCAGGTGCTCCTTCTTCCACTGCATGGCCCCGCGCACGCGGTTCTCGCCGCTCGGGTGGTCGTAGAAGATGATCTCTTCCCAGTAGCCCGGGTCGATCTTGCGGTACTCGGCGAGCTGCATGGACACCATGGCGAAGCCGTCGGCCTGGCCGGAGGTGGCGACGCCGAAGCGGTCGGCCTCGACTTCGTTGCTGCGGATGATGCTGTTCATCACCGGCGTTATCGCGAAGAAGTAGACCGAGAACAGCACGCCCAGCAGCGGCACGCCGGCCGGGTCGGCGATCCCGGTCACGCCCCAGCGCTGGCCCCAGCGCGCCACCGCACGGTTGAAAGCCCAGGCCACGGCCGCGAACCCGATCACCACGATGCCGGCGAAATAAACCAGGATTTCGTAGATGTGGTTGAGCACGTAGTGGCCGAGCTCATGGCCCATCACCGCCTCGATGCTTTCGGACGAGGAGCGGTTGAGCAGGTTGTCGTTCAGCGCGATGCGCGTGGTGCTGCCGAAGCCGGCGACGTTGGCGCTGATCTTCTTGGTCTGGCGCGAGGCGTCGAACCAGTACACCTCGTCGGCCGGCACGCCGCTGGCGTGCGCGATCGACAGGATGCGGTCGCGCAGCGGGCCCTGCGGCAGCGGCTTGTAGTCGTTGAACAGCGGGTCGATCCACATCGGCGCGATGAAGATCGTGACCACCAGGAACGCCATGCCCACGCCGGCGCCCCACAACCACCAGGCGCGTCCCGTGCGGCGGAACACCGCGTACAGCACCGAGACCAGCAGCGCGACCAGGATGAGGTTGATGGCAAGTCCCATGAGCTGCTCGCCGAACCACGGGCCGAAGGTCTGGGTGGCGAGGTCATAGTGGTGCTGGCGCCAGAACTGCGCGTACCACGTCAGCGGGAACGCCAGCACGAAGGCGACCGGCACGTAGAGCAGGGCATAGACCGCGCTCCGCAGCGTGGGGTTGGCGACGGTGCGGTTGGCGAGGTCGCGCATGCGCGCCGACACGCCCAGGAACAGGAAAATCCCGGCGACCGCCAGTTCGTACAGGAAGCTGAACAGCTGCAGCCAGTAACCGCCTTCGAAATACGCCTTCGATTTGGCGCGCTGCTCGGGCGTCAGCGTCTCGACCCAGGCCTGCGTGGCGCGCTCGACGTCGAAGTCCGGTCCGGCCTGGGCGCCGGCCGGCACGGCCAGCTCGACCTTGGCGGCGAGCGGCGCGGCGGTGGCCGCGGCGGGTGGATCCTCGGCGCGGGCAGGTCCGAGGCAGGCAATGGCCAGTACTGCGCAAAGCGCGAGTCTTTTCATGGTGATCCCCCGATCGAATGCCGGGCAGCATAACGCAGCCCCGGCGCGGTAATCTGTCGGGACATTCCCGCTGTGGAGTCTCGCCATGACCAGCCTGTTCGCCCTCGTCATCCTGGTGCTCGACATCTTCGCCGGCTACAACGTGCTCACCAGTTCAGTGGACACGCCCAAGAAGATCGCCTGGGTCCTGCTGATCGTGCTGTTGCCGGTGGTCGGTTTCCTGGCCTGGGCTTTCCTCGGCCCGCGCGGCAAGAAGCTGTTCTGAACGTGCGGCGTTCCTTCGCGGTAGCGGCGCTGGCGCTGCTGGCCGTCACCGATGCGTGGGCCGACGCGCGGGGCGATGCGATCCGCGCCTTCGAGCAGCGACAGGACCGCGCGGCGCTGGAGCAGTTCGAGGCGCTGGCCAAGGCCACGCCGGACGATGCCGAGCTGCAGAACTACCTCGGCCGCGCGCGGCTGCGAGCCGGGCAGATCGAGCCGGCCGTCACCGCGCTCGAGCGCGCCGTCGAGCTCGCGCCGGCCAACAGCCAGTACCACCTCAACGCCTCGGGCGCGCTCGGCCAGCAGGTGCAGCTGGTCGGCGTGTTCAAGAAGATGAGCATCGGCGGGAAGGTGAAGGCGCACATGCTGCGCGCGGTCGAACTCGCGCCCGAGTCGGTGCCCGCGCGCGAGGCGCTGATGCAGTTCTATGCGCAAGCGCCGGGCATCGCCGGCGGCGACATGAAGCTCGCGCAAAAACAGGTCGATGTGGTCATGCCGATCAATGCCTCGGCCGGCCTGCGCATGCAGGCGTTCCTCACGCGACTCGAGAAGAAGCCCGAAGCCGAGCAGGCCGCGGCGTGGGAGAAGGCCGTGGCGTCGGACGATGCCGAAGGCCGCGCCCGCTTCTCTTATGCACTGGCGCTGCAGGATGCAAAACGCTGGGACGAAGCCTTCGCGCAGCTCGACACGCTGGCGAAGCTGCGGCCCACGGCTCCGGCCGTGAAGTACCAGCTGGGCCGGGCCGCGGCGCTGTCGGGCCAGCGCGTGGCGGAAGGCGAAGCGGCGCTGAAGTCGTACCTGGAGACCGGCCCGAAGGCCGACAGCGATCCCGGCCGCGACGCCGCGCACTGGCGGCTCGGCATGATCCACGAGAAGGCCGGCCGCAAGGACGAGGCGCGCGCGCAGTACCAGGCGTCGCTGAAGGAAAACCCCGGCTTCAAGCAGGCGCGCGAGGCGCTCGACGCCCTCGACTGAGATGCGATCGTGATCGAGTGCCCCAAGTGCAAGACGCAGAACCCGGATAGCGCGAAGTTCTGCAACCAGTGCGGCACGCGGCTGGGCGAGGCCTCGCCGGTGCCGCCGCGCGCCGCGTACACACCGAAACACCTCGCCGAGAAAGTCCTGAAGGCGCGCGCCGCGAGGGTGGGCGAGCGCACGCGCGTCACCGTGCTGTTCGCCGACATCAAGGGCTCGACCAAGCTGGCCGAGCAGGCCGGCGCCGAGGCCTGGCACGGCATCCTCGACCGCTTCTTCGCGATCCTGTCGGAGGCCGTGCACCGTTACGAGGGCACGGTGAACCAGTACACCGGCGACGGCATCATGGCGCTGTTCGGCGCGCCGATCGCGCACGAGGACCACGCGCAGCGCGCCTGCTTCGCGGCGCTGGCGATGCAGGCCGAGGTGCGGCGCTTCGCCGACGACCTGCGCCTCAAGCAGGGCCTCAACCTGACCCTGCGCGTCGGCCTCAACACCGGCGAGGTCATCGTCGGGCGCATCGGCGACGACCTGCGCATGGACTACACCGCGCAGGGCCTGACCGTGAACCTGGCGGCGCGTATGGAGCAGATCTGCGAGCCGGGCCACGTCTACCTCACGCGCAACACGGCGCAGCTGGTCGAAGGGTACTTCCGGCTGCGCGACCTCGGCGCGACGCCGGTCGAGGGCGCGAGCCAGCCCATCCCGGTGTTCGACCTGGAAGGCGAGGGGCCGATCCGCACGCGCCTCGAGCGGCAGATGGCGCGCCTCGGCACGCGCTTCATCGGCCGCGAGGAAGAGATGAACGCGCTGCACGCCGCGCTCGAGCGCGCGCGCAACGGCGAGGGGCAGGTCCTCGCGGTGGTCGGCAACGCCGGCATCGGCAAGAGCCGGCTGTGCCACGAGTTTGCCGAAGCCGTGCAGCGCGCGGGCGTGCCGGTGCACCGCGCCACCGGCGTGCCGTACGCCAACGCGCTGCCGCTGTACCCGGTGTTGACGCTGCTGAAGAGCCGGCTGCGACTGCCCGAGCATTGCGACGGCGTCGAGACGCGCCGCCTGGTTGCCGGCACCTTCCTGCTCGACGACCCCGCCAACGCCGCGGTGCTGCCGGCGATCCTGGATTTCCTCGGCTGCGGCGACGGCAGCGTGAAGGCGCCCGACCAGGCCGCCGAGGCGCGCAGCAAGATGTGGGCGCTGCTGTCGCGCTGGATGCCGCGCGGCGATGGGCCCCAGGTACTGCTGGTCGAGGACCTGCACTTCGCCGATCCCGGCACCGAGGACTTCATCGCCAGGCTGTGCGCCGAGACGCGCGCGACCAACACCCTGCTGCTGCTCAACTACCGGCCCGAGTACGTCAGCGAGCGGCTGATCCCGCTGGTGGACGAGCAGATCCAGGTCACCGCGATGAGCAACCGCAACATCTGCGACATCGCGCGCGTGGCGCTCGGCTCCCACCCGAGCCTCCAGGGCGTGCCCGAGCGCATCTGCGACCGCGCCAACGGCAACCCGTATTACGCGGAGGAAGCGGTGCAGGCGCTGGTGGACGAGCGCCATGTCGAGGGCGAGGCCGGCAACTACGTGCTGGTCAAGCCGATCGAGCAGTGGCGCATCCCGGACTCGGTGCACGCGCTGATCTCGGCGCGCATCGATCGGTTGCCGGAGGAGCCCAAGGGCCTGCTGCACTACGCCTCGGTGATCGGCCAGGAATTCCAGCCGCAGCTGCTGGCGAGCCTGGCGGCGCTCGACGACGAGCCGTTCGAGGCCGGGCTGCAGGTGCTGGAGGAATCCGGCTTCGTGCACATGCGCGACGGCGCGCTCGGGCCGCGCTACCAGTTCTGCCATCCGCTGGTGCAGGAAGTCGCCTACCAGACCCAGCTCGAGTCGCAGCGCGCGCGGGCGCACGCGCAGCTCGCGATCGAGATCGAGAAGGACTATCCGCAGGGGCTCGCCGAGGCGCACGAGCTGTCGGTGCAGATCGCGCACCACTGGCACTGCGCCGGTGACTGGGCGCGCGCCGGCCACTGGAGCTTCCAGGCGGCGCGTTATCTCTCCACGCATGACGTCTCGCAGGCCGGCTGCCTGTACGACCGCGCCATCGCCTGCTACGACCGCGCGCCGGAGTCGCCCGAGATCGTGCACGGGCGCATCGCCAGCCGCGCGGGTCTGCTGCGCATGTCGCAGTTCATCGAGATTCCCCGCGAGCGCCTGGAAACGCTGTTCACCGAGGCGCGCGGCATGGCCGAGCGCACGGGCGACCTGCCGGCGATGGCGGAAGTGTTGTTCAGCTACGGCAACGAGATGCTTCACCGCGGCGACGCCGAGGCCGCCGTGCGCCTCGCCACCGAGGCGGTCCAGCGGGCCATCGCCATCGGCCGGGGCCGCGAGCTGGTGCACCGCTTCCGCCTGTCGGTGCTGCTGGTGTTCAACGCCGCCGGCTACCCGCGCGAAGGCATCGAGCTGGTGAACTCGGCCGCGGGTACCGACTGGATGACCGAGCCGATCGGCCCGGAGAACTACATGTCGCGCGGCTTCTTCGGCTTCATGCAGGCGCTGCTCGGTGAGCTCAAGCAAGGCGAGCAGAACATCCGCTGCGCCGCCGAGTTCGCCGTCAAGGAGGACCGGTCGTCGGGCTGGATGCATGCCTTCCTGGTCGATATCGCCTCGCTTTCGGGCGAGTACGGCAACGCCATGACGAACGCGCGCCGCGCATTCGAGCTGGCCGAGCGGTTCGGCAGCCCGTTCTTCCGCGCGCTGGCGACGCGGGCGCTGGGCCTGGCCCACTGGCTCTCGGGCACCGCCGCGCAGGCGGTCGAGGTGATGGAGCAGGGCCGTGCCGTGGTCGCACCCGGTGCGCTCGGGCACCAGTTCGAGGCGAATTACCTCGCGGTGCTGGCCGAGGTTTACCTGCAGGCCGGCCGCGAGGCCGATGCCGAGACGACCGCGGAGCAGGGCATCGCCAGCGCCCAGCGTTCGCGCTCGCGGGTCTGGGAGATCCGCGCCTGGATGGCGTGGCTGCGCCTGCCGCCCACCGCCACGCGGGCGGCCCGTGCCCGCGACGGCCTGGCGCGCATGCAGGAGCTGTTGGACCGCAGCGGCGCCGAGGGCTTCCGCACCGGGTTGTGGCTTGCGCGCGCGCACTGGAGCGGGTCGGCGGGGGAGGCCGCGCGGTTTCGCCGCGAGGCCCTCGACGCGGCGCGCCGGATCGGCGCGGAGGGCCACGTCCGGCGGCTGGTGGGTTAATCTAGCTGGCAAAATTCCAAGGAAGCGCTCCATGCGTTGGGTCCTGCTGGCCCTGCTGTGCTGGCCGTTGGCCGCGGTGGCCGACGACGCCGTCACGCTCCAGGCCGTCACCGCCTGCATGCGCGCCAACATTCCCGAGACCGTGCGCATCCAGACCGTGACCATCACGGCCTGGGACCGCGCCGGCGGCGAGCGCACCCTCAAGGGCAAGCTGTTCGGCACGCGCGAGAAGGATCGCGCCCGCGTGATGATGCGCATCGAGTCGCCCAGCGACCTCGCCGGCGCCTCCTACCTGGTGCGCGAGAGCGACAGTTCCGACGAGATGTACCTGTACCTGCCGGCGATCCAGAAGGTGCGGCGCATCACCGGCCAGGCGCTCGACGGCCAGCTGTGGGGCACCGACCTGTCGTACAACGACGTCAAGTACCTGCAGAACGCCTTCGCCGGCTCGGACGGCGTGCTCGAGGCCAACGCGCCGCCCTACGAGCAGCGCGCCGTGCATGCGCTGTCGTTTACGCCGCGCCCGGACGAGGCGCTGCGCTACCGCACGGTGCGCGCGCTGGTGGACAAGAAGACGTGCGTCGCGCTGAAAGTGGAATTCAACGAGCCGGCCGGCCCGCGCAAGGTGCTGTCGGTGCAGCCCTCCGACCTGCGGCAGTCCGACGCGCACTGGTACTCCGCGAAGGCCGAGATCCGCGACCTGAAGAACGGCACGCGCACGCGGGTGGCGGTCACCGGCGTGTCGGCCGGCGACAAGCTGGCGGGCCGCTACTTCTCGCCCCAGTCGTTCTACCTCGGCAACTAGCGGCTGCGCAGCGTGCAGCGCCTGATCGTGTTGCTCGCGCGCCACCCGCTGTGGGTGTGCATCGTCGTCGCGGGACTGAGCTTCGTCGCGCTGCTGTCCTGCCTCGACCCGCACACCGGCAAGCCGCGCCTGGGCATCGACGCGTCGATGGACAACCTGCTGCCGCCGTCGAGCACTGATCGTGCGGTGTTCGACCGCGCGCGCGGGCTGTTCGGCGACAGCGAGGCGATCCTGGTGGCGGTCACGCTCGGCCCGGTGTTCACGCCGGACAACCTCAAGCGCGTGACCGCGCTGAACGAGCGCTTCCGCGAGTTGCCCGGCGTGGATCGCGTGTTCTCGCTGGCCACGGCGCCGAACCTGCTGGCCGCCGATGGCGACATCGACGTGCGCACCTTCACGCAGCAGGCTGCCGACAATCCGGCGCGCATTCCCGAGTTCGAGGCGCAGCTCGAGGCCAACCCGGTCTACCGCGGCACGCTGGTGTCGAAGGACGGGCGCACCACCGCCTTCGCCATCTCGCTGAGCGGCGTGGACGAAGCCGCCCTGCTCGCCGCCGAATACCCGGTACGCATCCGCGAGATCGTGCGCGAGCTGGCCGGCGACGCCGAGGTGTGGATCACCGGCGGCCCGGTGGTGAAGACCGCGACCACGCGCGCGCTGCTCGACACGCTGACCTTCACCATCCCGCTGATCTTCGCGCTGATGGCGGTGGTGCTGTTCGTGGCGTTTCGCAGCCTGCGCGCGATGCTGGTCTGCATCGTCACCGTCGCCATCGCGCTGCTGTGGACGGTGGCGACCATCACCGCGCTCGGCCTCACCCTGAACCTGGTCACCGCGATCGTGCCGCCGATGGTGCTGACGCTGGGCCTGACCTACACCATCCACGTGCTGTCGGATTACCTCAAGCACGAGCCCGGTACGCCGGAACTGTCGCGCGTCGACCACTCGGTGGCGACGATGAGCCACATCGCCGTGCCGATCGGCCTGTCGGTCGTGACCACGGTGATCGGCTTCCTCGGCTTCGTGCCGAGCCCGCTGCCGGCGATCCGCCAGTTCGGCATCCTGGCGATGGTGGGCATCGGCTACGCCGCGCTGCTGTCGCTGGTGCTGATCCCGGCGCTGCTCACGGTCACGGGCAGCAAGATGCGCGAGGTGCTGCCGGGCGAGGCCATCTTCCAGCGCGTGGCGGCCCGGCTCGCGGAGTTCGACCTCAAGCATCGCATCGCCATCCTGGTGTTCGGCTTCGCGCTGATCCCGGTCGGCGCCTGGCTTGCGCTCGACATCCGCGCCGGCTCCGAAGTGATCCGCGACTACCCGGCCGAGAGCCAGGTGCGGCGCGACTACGAGGCCATCAATACCGCGTTCAACGGCGCCAACGTGCTGTCGATCCTGATCGAGACGCACGTCAACGACGCGCTGACCGACCCCGAGCTGGCGCGCGAGATCGAGAAGCTGCAGGAGTGGCTGCGCCTCCAGCCGGAGGTCGGCGCGGCGGTGTCGTACGTCGACTTCCTCAAGATGACGCGGCAGAGCCTCAACGAAGGCAACCTCGACTACTTCGCGGTGCCCGACACGGCCGCCGAGATCAAGCAGCTGCTGGTGTTCGGCGGCAACGAGGAGCTGCAGCGCTTCATCGACGCGCGCCTGCGCAGCACGCAACTGACGGTTCGCATCAACGTGGACGGCACCGTGCCGATCGGCGACCTGGTGGCGCGCATGGAGAAGCGCCTGTCCGCGCTGCCGCCGCCGCTGAACGGCAAGGTCACCGGCAGCTCGGTGCTGGCGCTGCACACCGTCGGCGACATCGTCGGCGGGCAGGGGCTGTCCATCGGCATCGCCATCGTCGGCATCTGGGCGCTGCTGGCCATGCTGTTCACCTCGATCCGCGCCGGCTTCCTCGCGCTGCTGCCGACGGTGATCCCGGTGGCGGTGTACTTCGGCACGCTCGGGCTGCTCGACATCGCGCTGTCGCCGACCACCAGCCTGATCGCGTGCATCGTGCTTGGCGTGACCGTGGACGAGACCTTCCACTTCCTGGCGCGCTTCAACGCCGATGCGCGCGACAAGGCCAACGAGGTCGCGGCGGCCAAGAGCGCGCTGGCCGGCGTGCTGCGGCCGATCTCGCTCAACATGATCGCGCTGTGCCTGGGCTTCCTGTCGTTCACCGGCGGCGAGCTGCACAGCCAGGTGCTGTTCGGCGCGCTGGCGTCGTTCACGCTGCTGGTGGCCTGGCTCATGGACATCACGTTGACGCCGGCGCTGGGGTCCTACATGCGCATCGTCACCCTGTGGGACCTGCTGCGGCTCGACCTCGGCAAGAGCCCGCAGCACACCATCCCGCTGATGGCCGGACTGACGGGGCGCGAGGCGCGCATCTTCGCGCTGCTGTCGCGCATCGAGAAGTACAAGGCGCACGACCGCATCATCAAGGAGGGCGACTGGGCCCGCGACATGTACGTGGTCGTGGACGGCGAGCTGCAGGCCTGGGTGGATCGCGACGGCGACCGGCTAGAGCTGTCCACCATGGGCCGCGGCGCGGTGCTCGGCGAGGCCGGCTTCTTCGGCCAGCGCCGCACCGCCAATGTGGATGCGCTGTCGGCGGCGCGGCTGCTGCGCTTCGGCTCCGAGGAACTGGAGCGCCTGCGCAAGCGCTACCCGCGCATCGCCGCGACCGTGTTCCGCAACCTGAACCGCATCCAGGCCGAGCGCCTGGCGCGCACCACCGCGATGCTGCAATGACCACGACGCTCAAAGGCAAGACCCTCTTCATCACCGGCGGCTCACGCGGCATCGGCCTGGCGATCGCGCTGCGCGCGGCGCGCGACGGCGCCAACGTCACCATCGCCGCCAAGACCGACAAGCCGCACCCGAAGCTGCCCGGCACCGTCCACACTTCGGCGAAGGAGATCGTGGACGCCGGGGGCAGGGCGCTGCCGATCGTCTGCGACATCCGCGAGGAAGAGCAGGTGGCCGACGCGGTGCGGCAGACCGTGGCGGAGTTCGGCGGCATCGACATCTGCGTGAACAACGCCAGCGCGATCCAGCTGACCGGCACGCTGGCCACCGACATGAAGCGCTACGACCTCATGAACGGCATCAACGCGCGCGGCACGTTCATGGTCGGGCGCCACTGCATCCCGCACCTCAAGCAGGCGAAGAATCCGCACATCCTGACGCTGAGCCCGCCGCTGGACATGAAGGCCAAGTGGTTCGCGCCGAACGTGGCCTACACCATGGCCAAGTTCGGCATGAGCCTGTGCACGCTCGGCTGGAGCGAGGAGTTCCGCAAGGATGGCATCGCCGCCAACTCGCTGTGGCCGCGCACCACCATCGCGACGGCGGCCGTGCGCATGCTCGGCGGCGACCCGATGCTGAGCAAGTCGCGCACGGCCGAGATCATGGCCGACGCGGCGCACGTGATCCTGACCAAGCCCTCGCGTGAGTTCACCGGCAATTTCTGCATCGACGACCTGGTGCTGTGGGACGCCGGCGTGCGCGACTTCTCCAAGTACGCCGCCGTGCCCGGCACGCCCGACCGCGAGATGCTGCCGGACTTCTTCGTGCCGGACGACACGCGCAAGCTGGGCTAGATGGCGCGCGGCTGGGGCAAAGAGGATCAGCCTTCCGATCTCGAGGCGCACGTGTCGCGTTACAAGGCTCCGCAACCCAAGTCCTCGCCTTACATCACGCCGGAAGGCTACGCGCGGCTGAAGGACGAGTACCACCAGCTGTACAACGTGCGCCGGCCCGAGGTCGTGCGCGCCCTGTCAGCCGCCGCGGCGGAGGGCGACCGCTCCGAGAACGCCGAGTACATCTACCGCAAGAAGGAACTGCGCGAGATCGACCGGCGCGTGCGCTATCTGCAGAAGCGCATCCCGGACCTCAAGGTGGTGGATACCAAACCCGCCGATGCCAGGCGCGCGTTCTTCGGCGCCTGGGTCGAGCTCGCTGACGACAAGGGCGAGATGAAGACCTACCGGATCGTGGGGCCCGATGAGGCCGACGCGTCGAAGGGCATGATCAGCGTGGACTCGCCGTTGGCGCGCGCGCTGCTCAAGCGCGCCGAGGGCGAGGTCGTGACGGCGCAGCTGCCGGGCGGCGAGACGGAGTTCGAGATCGTGAAGGTTTCGTATCGCGCCTAGGGGCGGGGCGCCGAGCGCGCGTAGCGCACGGAAGCGGCGGCCATCAGCAGGTAAAGGGCCACGGGTCCCGCCGCAATGAGCCACCGGGGGTTACCCGGGTGCGTCTGCTCCCAGAGCAGGGCGAACGAGAACGCCACGGCAAAGATTTCGAAGGCGATCGCGCCGATCAGCGCGCCGAGCAGGCACTGCTTGCGCTGCGAACGCTGCGGGTGGGCGAGGAAACTGTGCAAGCAGAGAAAGATCCCGGACGAGGCGGGAACGCCGATGGCGCCCACTATCCCGCCAAAGATCCAGAAGTGGCAGGCGAAATCGGGACAGGGCCCACCACCGAAGGAGGCGTGAGCCGCAACTGGCAGCAGCGCCATCGCGCACATGGCGAGCAGGCGGAATCCGATCCTGACCATCGCGGCAGCCTGCGCTTCGGCCATGATCCCGGCAAGCCTGGGGATGCGCAGGATCACCGTTAACTCACCGCTTTCTTCACCAGCGCGGTGATCCTGGCCTCTTCGGCGGGAGTCAGGTCCGTCAGCGCGAAGGAGCTCGGCCACATGCTGCCGTCGTCCAGTTTCGCCTTGTCGCTGAAGCCGAGCGTGGCGTAGCGCGACTTGAACTTCTGCGCGGCCTGGAAGAAGCAGACGACCTGGTCGTTCCTGGCATACGCGGGCATGCCGTACCAGGTCTTGGGCGACAGACCCGGCGCCGCGGCCTTGACGAGGGCATGGATGCGCTGCGCCATGGCGCGATCGGAACCTTGCATCCTGGTGATCGCCGCGAGCACGTCGCTCTCGCCATCCCCCTTGCCCTTCAGCTCCTTGACGCGGTCCTTCATGGCGGCGCGCTCGTCCGCGGTGAATCCTTTTGCAGCTGGTTTCTTGTCCTTCTTGGCCATTACGAAACGCCTCCTGGGTGAGCATCAGTTGCCGCGATCTTTCCGTCGAGCGTGGTGCGGTTCATTCGAGGCGACCTACGCTACCGGGTTGCTGACGCCCTCGATCTGGCGTTTCACCGCCATTGGATCGTCGATGCCCTTGTACTCGACGGCACTGATCCCTTGGCCGGTCACCTTGACGGTGCCAAACCCGAAGATTCGTCCCCAGACGCCCTGGGTGATCTCCACCGTTTCGATCGAGGTGAGCTTCATCTCCTCGGTCTTGCGGCTGATGATCCCCGTCTTGAGAATCACCCGTTTGTTGGTGACGCCCTGTTCCATGAAGCGGAGCCTCAGGAACTCGTAAAGCGCAATCGCGAAGCCCAAACCGAACGTGGGGATACCCAGGATGATCCAGAGCCACATCGGC
>JANNLM010000012.1:0-4452 GCA_031396825.1 Gammaproteobacteria bacterium
TGAGCACAAGCCCGGCCCAGCCGTTCGTCACCGCGAGCTGCCCGAGGTTGCCGCCCAGCACGGCGCATCGCATTGAACCACCCGCGTCGACCACGAGCACGCGGTTCTCGCCCGGCGTCTCGAGCGTGGCGCGCAGCAGGGGCGTTGTCCTCGAAAATCTTCAGGGTCTTGATCGCGCCGTGAAACGCCTTGCGCCCGCCGAAGTCGCGGAACACGGGCTCGCAGACCTGCGCTTCGGGATGGGCATCCGACAGATCGGTGGTGGCGAAGCTCATCAGGATTCCCTGTGCGCAACAATTGGCGCGGCCAGCGCGAGCAGCACCAGGCCGATGAAAGCGACCAGCGCCCATCCCGGCAGGCTCAGGCCGAGGAAGCTCCAGTCGATAACGGCGCAGTTGCCGTCGCCGCGCAGGATCGTCCTGACGACCTCGGTGAACGGCAGCATGCCCATCAGGTACTCGAGCGTCGGTCCGCAGGCCGGCACCTGGTCCGGCGGCAGGTTCTGCAGCCAGACGTGGCGCGCCGCGATGCCCGCGCCCGCGGCGGACGCCAGCGCGGCGAGGCCGGCGTAAATCCAGCGGCCGAGGGCGCCGCGGGGCGCGTGCAGCGCGCCGCCAAGGAAGGCCAGACCGGCCGCGACCATGGCGACGCGCTGGAACACGCACATCGGGCATGGCTCGAGGTTCTGGAAATGCTGCAGGTAAAGCACGAAGGCCATGCCGCCCGCGCAGGCGAGAAAGCCGAGGGCGAGCAGATGTCGAAAGCTGAGCGGAGTCATCGGCCGCGTAATATGCCAGCAATGCCTCATTCCATCCGCATCGAGCGCCACGGCGCCCCCGACGTCATGCAGTGGGTCGAGGGCGACCCCGCCGCGCCCGGCCCGGGCGAGGTCCGGCTGCGGCATACGGCCGTCGGCCTGAACTACATCGACACCTACCACCGCAGCGGGCTGTATCCGCTGAAGCTGCCGAGCGGCCTGGGCAGCGAAGCCGCCGGCGTCATCGAGGCACTCGGCCCCGGGGTCGAGGATTTCGCCGTCGGCGATCGCGTGGCCTATGCCGGCGGAGCGCCCGGCGCCTATGCCCAGGTGCGCGTCACGCCCTCGGCGCGGCTGGTGAAGCTGCCGCGCGACGTCGACGACCGTGCTGCGGCCGCGTTGCTGCTCAAGGGGATGACCGCGCACTACCTGCTGCGGCGCACCTTCCCGCTCAAGCGCGGCGACATCGCGCTGGTGCACGCCGCCGCCGGCGGCGTCGGCAGCATCCTGGTGCCCTGGGCGCGGCACCTCGGCGCGACCGTGATCGGCACGGCGGGCTCCGACGACAAGGTGCAGCGCGCGCTCGTCGCGGGCTGCCATCACGCGATCAATTACCGCACGCAGGATTTCGTCGCGCAGGTGCGCGCAGTTACCGGCGGCCGCGGCGTGGACGTCGTGTACGACGCGGTCGGCAAGGACACGTTCCTGGGCTCGCTCGACTGCCTGCGGCCGCTCGGCATGATGGTTTCCTACGGCAACGCCTCGGGCAAGGCGCCCGCTTTCGAGCCCCTGCTGCTCAGCGAAAAAGGCAGCCTGTTCCTGACGCGTCCGACGCTGGCGCACTACACGGCGCGCCGCGAGGACTTGCTGCAGTCGGCCGACGAGTTGTTTGAAGTGCTGCGCGAAGGCGTGGTCAAAGCCGAGATCGGCCAGACCTATGCGCTGCGCGACGCGGCGCAGGCGCACCGCGACCTGGAAGCGCGCCGGACGGTCGGCGCGACGGTGCTGCTGCCCTAGCCGCCCGCTCCGCCGGGGCCCTTGATGCCGCCCGTGGTCAGCTCGGCCGGGTTGAGCAGCTTGATCAGGTCTTCCTTCTTGAGGCCCTTCCTGGCGACGTCCGGATCGGCCAGCGCGACGTCGATCACGGCCTTGCCCTCGGCGTAGGCCTTCTTGGCGATGGCCGCGCCCTTCTCGTAGCCGATCACCGCGTTCAGCGCGGTGATCAGGATCGGGTTGCGCTCGAGCGCCTCGCTGATGGCCTTCTTGTTGATGGTGAAGCCCTCGATGCAATCTCCGAGCAGCCGCGCGACGTTGGTGAGCAGCTCGATGCTTTGCAGCAGGTTGTAGGCGATCACCGGCAGCATGACGTTGAGCTGGAAGTTGCCGGACTGCCCCGCGACCATGATCGAGGTGTCGTTGCCCATCACCTGGGCCGCCACCATGCAGCTGGCCTCCGGGATCACCGGGTTGACCTTGCCCGGCATGATGCTGGAACCCGGCTGCAGCGCCGGCAGCGCGATCTCGCCGATGCCGGCCAGAGGGCCGGAGTTCATCCAGCGCAGGTCATTGGCGATCTTCATCACCGACACGGCGATGGTGCGCAGCGCGCCGGAGGTCTCGACCGCGGCATCCTGGCTCGACAGGCTCTCGAAGTAGTTCGGGCTCGCGCTGAAGGCGATGCCGGTGCGCTGGGCCAGCGCCGCAGCCACCTTCTTGCCGAACTCCGGGTGCGCGTTGATGCCGGTGCCGACCGCGGTGCCGCCGATGGCCAGCGCGTGCAGGCGCGGCTGGCAGGCCTTGAGGCGGTCAGCGCCGTTGCTGATCTGCTGGGCCCAGCCCGACAGCTCCTGGTCGAAGCGCACCGGCATGGCGTCCATCAAGTGCGTGCGGCCGGTCTTGGTCTGGTACCGCAGCGAGTTGCCCTTCTTGGCGATGACGTCCGCCAGGTTCTCGAGCGTCGGGATCAGCTTCTCGTGGATCACCAGCGCCGCCGACAGGTGGATCGCGGTCGGGATCACGTCGTTGGAGCTCTGGCCGAGGTTGACGTGGTCGTTCGGGTGGACCTTGGCGCCGGCGGCCTTGCTGGCGACGTGCGCGATGACCTCGTTGGCGTTCATGTTGGTCGAGGTGCCCGAGCCGGTCTGGAACACGTCGATCGGGAACTGCTCGTCGTGATGGCCGTCCGACACTGCGATGGCGGCGTCGCGTACCGCGACCGCCACCTGCCCCTCGAGCAGGCCCAGCCCCTCGTTGACCTCCGCGGCAGTGGCCTTGATCAGGCCCAGCGCGCGGATGAAGCTGCGCGGCATGCGCAGGCCGGAGATCGGGAAGTTGTTGTAGGCGCGCTGGGTCTGGGCGCCCCACAGGGCGTTGGCCGGGACCTCCAGCTCGCCCATGCTGTCCTTCTCGATGCGCAATCCCTGCTTGGCCATGGTGGTCCCTTGAGGTGGGCTAAAATGCGGCGCGCAATCCTACCAATACCCGGAAAAGCCCGCCCCTTCATGAACTTGAATTCGCTGACCGCGATCTCGCCAATTGACGGGCGCTATGCCGAAAAAACCTTCAGCCTGCGCGAGATCTTCAGCGAATACGGCCTGATCCGGAACCGCCTGTTCGTCGAGATCCGCTGGCTGCAGGCGCTCAGCGCGCATCCCGGCATCAAGGAAGTACCCGAGCTGTCGCCCGCCGCACGCAAGCGCCTGGAGCAGATCGCCGGGAAGTTCGACGTCGCCGAGGCCCAGCGGGTCAAGGCCATCGAGGACACCACCAACCACGACGTCAAGGCGATCGAGTACTACCTCAAGGAAAAGATCGCCAGCTCGCGCGACCTCGCGCCGCTCAAGGAATTCATCCACTTCGCCTGCACCTCCGAGGACATCAACAACCTCGCCTACGCGCTGATGCTCAAGCAGGCGCGCGAGCAGGTGCTGCTGCCGGCGCTCGACGGCCTGGCGCAGGTGCTGACGGCGCTGGCCAAGCGCTACGCCGACCAGCCGATGCTGGCGCGCACGCACGGCCAGCCGGCCTCGCCGACCACGCTCGGCAAGGAGATCGCGGTATTCGTGCAGCGCCTGCGCCGCCAGCGCACGGGCTTTGCCCGGGTCGAGATCCTCGGCAAGATCAACGGCGCGGTCGGCAACTTCAACGCCCACCTCGCCGCCTACCCCTCGGTCAAGTGGAACAAGCTGGCCGACGCGTTCATCAAGGACCTCGGCCTCGCGCGCAGCCCGGCGACGACGCAGATCGAGCCGCACGACTGGATCGCCGAGTACTTCGATGCGCTGGCGCGCGCCAACACCGTGCTGGTGGATTTCTGCCGCGACGTGTGGGGCTACATCTCGCTTGGCTACTTCGTGCAGCGCACGGTGGCCGGTGAAGTCGGCTCCTCGACCATGCCGCACAAGGTCAACCCGATCGACTTCGAGAACGCCGAGGGCAACCTCGGCCTCGCCAACGCGCTGTTCCATCACCTGTCGGCGAAGCTGCCCGTGTCGCGCTGGCAGCGCGACCTGACCGACTCCACCGTGCTGCGCAACCTCGGCGTCGGCGTGGCCCACGCCCTGATCGCCTGGCAGTCGATCGAGCGCGGCACCAGGAAGCTCGACGCCGACGCCTGGAAGATCGGCCAGGACCTCGAGGCCAACTGGGAAGTGCTGGCCGAGGCGATCCAGACCGTGATGCGCCGCTACGGCCTG
>JANNLM010000036.1:0-18289 GCA_031396825.1 Gammaproteobacteria bacterium
CTGGTGCTTGCCGCGGGGTGTCTGGTAGCTGCCGCTCTGCTCGCCGGCGCCCTTCTCTGCGGTCGAGACCCGGTACTCGTGCAGTAGCTTGCTGCCTTCATACAGGCGCAGCCGCTGCCGCGAAAGGTCGATGTCGATCCGCTTCTTCTTCATATGCGTCGCACGATTGTAGCGGTCGATTATGCTTGGGCGAGCTCGAACAGGGCCATCGACTCGACGTGGCTGGTATGCGGGAACATGTCGAGGATGCCGGCGCGTGCCAGCCGGTAGCCGCGCTCGTGCACCAGGAAGTGGGCGTCGCGCGCCAGCGTGCCGGGATGGCAGGACACGTAGACGATCCGCTGCGGCTGGCCGTCGGCCACGAAGGGCAGCACTTCCTTCGCCCCGGCGCGCGGTGGGTCGATCAGGGCGGCGTCGTATTTCGCGCTCAGCCAGTCGACGCGTGCATCCGGCGTGAACAAATCCGCCTGCTCGAAGCGGACCTCGAGACCGTTGGCTTTCGCATTGGCTCGCGCCCGTTCGACCAACCCGCGCTCGCCTTCGACTGCGGTCACGTGTGCCCCCGCCTTCGCCATTGGCAGCGAGAAGTTGCCGAGCCCGCAGAACAGCTCCAGGACGCGGGGGCCAGGCAGCGGGGCCTGTCCAATGCCGAGCCACGCCAGCGCCTGCCGGACCATCTGCTGGTTGACCGAGTCATTGACCTGGATGAAATCCGTTGCGCGGAAGGCAAGCCGCAGGTCGCTGCCGTCGGGCGAGAGCGTCAGTTCCGTGGCCGGCGGATCGAGCGGCTGGATGGTGTCGTAGCCGCCGGTCTGCAGGTGAATCTCGAAGCCGTGCTGGCGACCGAACTCGCGCAGGACGACGCGATCGGCTTCGGTCGGCGGCTGCATGACACGGAACACGAGGGTCACCGTGTCCGCGGCGGCCAGTTCGATCTGGGGCACGAGCGTGTTCACGTCGAGCCGGCCGATCATCTCGGCCAGCTCCTTCAGTTTCAGGCCCACGCGCGGGTCGAGCACGACGCAGGACTCGAGTTGCGCAACATAAGGACTGTCGGCTTCGCGGAAACCGACCAGCACGCCGCCCTTCTTGGCCACGTGCTTGACCGACAGCCGCGCGCGACGCCGGTAGCCCCAGCCGGAGCCGGTGATGGCCGGCGCGACCTGCTGCGGACGCACCTTGCCGATGCGCTCCAGCGCATCGAGCAACTGCTTCTGCTTGAACGCGACCTGTCCGGCGGCCGACAGGTGCTGCATGCTGCAGCCGCCGCACACGCCGAAATGCCTGCAGCGCGGCTCGACGCGCTCCGCCGAGGCCTGCTCGATCGCGCTCAGCTCGCCCTCGTCGGCCTGCTTACCGTGCCGGTAGAGGCGGTAGCGCACGCGCTCGCCCGGCAGCGCGCCGCGGATGAAGGTGACCTTGCCGTCGATGCGCGCGATGCCGCGCCCCTCATGGCTGAGGTCGGCGACCTCGGCCGTCAGCTCGGCCCCGGCGGGCCGCGGCTTGCCGCGCACGCCTCAGGCCTTCCAGGCCGCGAGGAATTCCCGCCAGTGCGCCGCGTCGCGCTGCGTGAGGAAATCGCGCGCGAGGGTCAGCTCGCTGCGGTACTCCGCGTCCGTCATCTGGCCGCGCATCAGCAGGAAGCGCAGGTAGATCAGCCAGGTGTTCAGCACGTCGGTCTCGCAATAGGCGCGGATCTCGGCGAGCTTGCCGGCGGCGTAGGCCCCGGCCACCTGCGAGCCGTCCATGCCGAGCTTGCCCGGCAGGCCGAGCATCACCGCGATCTCGTGCAACGGCGCGGAGGCGCGTGCCTGATAGGCCGCCAGCACGTCCATCAGGTCGGTGTGGCGCCAGTGGAAGCGGCCGAGGTAGTTGTTGTAGCGAAAGTCCTTGTCGCCGTCGCCGGTCTCCCAGTAGGTCGGCGCTGCAACGCCATGCTTCAGCGCGCGGTACTGCAGCACCGGCAGGTCGAAACCACTGCCGTTCCACGACACCAGCACCGGCTGGTACTTGTCGACGCCGCGGAAGAACTGGCGCACCAGCTCGGCCTCGCCGTCCTGCTCGGTGCCCAGCGACATCACGCGCAACTCGTCGTCACGCCGCAGCGCGATCGCGATCGCGACCACGCGGTGCAGGTGCGGCGGCTGGAAGTCGTTGCCGCGCAGTTGCTGGCGCTGCGCCGACATCGCCTGCGCCACGGCGGCGTCGTCCAGGCCGTCGAGGCCGAGCAGCGCGCGGCCGGTCTCGACGTCCGGCACGGTCTCGATGTCGAACACCAGGATCGGCTCGCGCATCACGCGCACCTCATGAGGGAAACACCCCGGTCGAGATGTAGCGGTCGCCGCGGTCCGGAATGATCGTGACGATGGTGGCGTCCTCGAGCTCGCGCGCCAGTTGCAGCGCGGCGTAGACCGTGCCGCCGGCGGACGGCCCGCAGAACAGGCCCTCCTTCGCCGCCAGCGTGCGCATCATGTCGTTGGCCGGCTCGGCGGCGACCTCGATCACGCGGTCCACGCGCGCGCGGTCGAAGATCTTCGGCAGGTAGGCTTCGGGCCACTTGCGGATGCCGGGGATCGAGGACGCGCCGTCCGGCTGCACGCCGATGACCTGCACCTGCGGGTTCTTTTCCTTCAGGAAACGCGAGCAGCCCATGATCGTGCCGGTGGTGCCCATCGACGAGACGAAGTGCGTGATGCGGCCACCGGTGTCGCGCCAGATCTCGGGGCCGGTGCCCTCGTAGTGCGCGCGCGGATTGTCGGGATTGGCGAACTGGTCGAGCACGCGCCCGCGCCCTTCCTCCTGCATCTTCAGCGCCAGGTCGCGCGCGCCCTCCATGCCCTGCTGCTGCGTGACCAGGATGATGTCGGCGCCGAACGCCCTCATCACGGCGCGCCGCTCGACCGACAGGTGCTCCGGCATGATCAGCACCATGCGGTAGCCGAGCGTGGCCGCGACCATGGCCAGCGCGATGCCGGTGTTGCCGGAGGTCGCCTCGATCAGCGTGTCGCCGGGCTTGAGCTCGCCGCGCTCGGCGGCGCGCCGCATCATGCTGTACGCGGGGCGATCCTTTACCGAGCCGGCCGGATTGTTGCCCTCGAGCTTGGCCAGCAGCGTGTTGCGGCCGAGGTCCGGCAGGCGCGCCAGCCGCACGAGCGGCGTGTTGCCGATCGTCTCGGCCAGGCTGACCGCGGCCATCAGCGCTCCAGCACCGCGACCGCGCCGACGATGCCACCTTCGTCCGACAGGGACACGTGGGCCGCCTTGATCTTCAGGCGCTTGAGCCGTGCCTGTAGCCGCTTGCTGAACACGAACTCGGGCTTGCCGAGGGCCTTGCGCACCGCGCCAACGTCCTCGTGCGACACGCCGAAGAAGCCGGTACCGAGCGCCTTGACGAAGGCTTCCTTGATGGCGAACGACTTGGCCAGGTACTGGACCGGCTTGGCCGAAGCCTCGAACTCCTTGCGCTCGAGCGGGTGCAGCAGGCGCGCGACGAAACGCTCGCCGTGGCGCTTGTGGACCCTGGCGATGCGCGCCACGCGCAGCACGTCGATGCCGATGCCGTAGATCATCCCCTCGCCCTCCCCATCGCCTGCCGCATTTCCCTCACCGCCTTCGGAAAGCCGACGTACAACGCGCGCGCGACGATGCTGTGGCCGATGTTCAGCTCGACGATCCCGGCAATCGCGGCGATCGCCGCCACATTATGCAAATTGAGGCCGTGGCCTGCGTGTACTTCGAAGCCGGCGCGTTGCGCCGCCGCGGCGAAACCGGTGATGCGGCGCAGTTCGCGCCGCCGCAACGGGGCACGCGTGGCGTCGGCGTAGGCGCCGGTGTGGATCTCGAGATGCGGCGCGCCGCTCTTGCCGCAGGCCTCCAGCTGGCGCGCATCCGGGTCGACGAACAGCGCCACTGCGATACCCGCGTCGGCCAGCCGCGCGCAGGCGGCCTGCACGGTGACCAGTTGCCCGGCCACGTCGAGCCCGCCCTCGGTGGTCAACTCCTGGCGCCGCTCCGGGACCAGGCAGCAGAACGCCGGCCGGGTCCGGCAGGCGAGGCGCACCATCCCGGGGGTCACCGCCATCTCGAGGTTCACCGGCACCGGCGACTCGGCCAGCATGCGCTCGACGTCGTGCTCCTGGATGTGGCGGCGGTCCTCGCGCAAATGGATCGTGATGCTGTCGGCGCCGGCGCGCGCGGCCAGCAGTCCGGCCTGCACCGGGTCGGGGTAGGCGGTGCCGCGCGCCTGGCGGATGGTGGCGACGTGGTCGACGTTCACGCCGAGCCGGACGGCGTTGCGGCGCCGCTTCATCGCGAGCCCTCGCCGGCACGGCGCGCGGCGCGCAAGGTGCGCAGCATCTCCGGCGTGCGCAGCGCGCGGTCGCCCAGGTGCGGGCGCAGCGCGGCGCGCATGAGCCGGCGCGCGTCGCGCAGGCTCTCTTCGGTGTCGAGGTGCTCCTCGGCCAGCGCCTGCAGGCTGGCGCCGCGGTAGCTCGACGGGCCCGGCTCCGACAGCCGCAGGCCGCGCTCCGAATCCCAGTCGTACCAGGCGTCGGCCTCGACCGGCTCCGGCAGCTGCAGGCCGTAGCCCAGCTCCGCCAGCAGGCGCTTCTCGAACAGGCGCAGGGCGGCGGCGGCGCCGTCGCCGGGCAGCGCGGCCAGCGCCTCGCCGTAGTGCCCGAACAGCTGCGGGTGCGGGTCGCGTCGCGGCAGCAGGCGCAGCATCAGCTCGTTGAGGTACCAGCCCGAGAACACCGCCTCGCCGCGCAGGGCGACCGGCGCACCGGCAGCCTCGACCGCGGTCAGCGTGCCGAGCTCGCCGCGCTCGCTGAACGACACCAGCAGCGGCGCGAACGGCTGCAGCAGCCCGCGCTGGCGCGCGCGCGGTCCGCGCACGCCGCGCGCCACCAGCCCGGCGCGGCCGGACTGTTGCGCGAAGATCTCGAGCAGCGCGCTGGTCTCGCGGTACGGCCGCGCGCTGAGCACCCAGGCCGGCTCGAGCTGGACCCGCCTCATTCCGCGCCCAGGTAGCCGAAGCGCTTGAGCGCCTGCGGATCGTTGGTCCAATCCTTCGACGCGCGCGCCCACAATTTAAGGAATACCTTGCCGCCCAGCTTGCGTTCCATGTCCTTGCGCGCCGCGGTGCCAACCGCTTTCAGCGCCGCGCCCTTGGCGCCGATGACGATGGCTTTCTGGTTCTCGCGCTCGACCCAGATCACCGCCTCGACCCGCGTCAGGCCCTCCTCGCGCTCCAGCGTCTCGACCTGCACGGTCAGCGCGTAGGGCAATTCCTGCTGCAGGCGCTCCATCAGCTTCTCGCGCACGATCTCGGCCAGCGCGAACCCCAGGTCTTCGGACTCGACCTGGTCGGGCGGGTACAGCGGCGGGCCTTCCGGCATGCGCGACAGCAGTTCGTGGCCCAGCTTGTCGAGGTTGTCGCGCTTGAGCGCCGACACCGGCAGGATGAAGGCGTATTCGCGGCGCGCGGCGTGCGCCTGGATCTCCGGCAGCAGCCGCGTCTTGTCGCCGACCTTGTCGACCTTGTTGATCACCAGCCCGACCGGCGCTTCGGTGCGGGCGAGGCGCTTGAGCACGGCGTCGTCCTCCTCGTTCCACTTGCCGGCCTCGACCACGAACAGCACGAGGTCCACGCCCGGCAGGCTCGCCGCGGCGGTGTCGTTGAGGTAGCGGTTGAGCGCGCGGCCCTGCTGGAGGTGCAGTCCCGGCGTGTCGACCAGCACGACCTGGCCGCCGCCGCGGTGGATCACGCCCTGGATGCGATGGCGCGTGGTCTGCGGCTTGCGCGTGACGATGCTGACCTTGCGGCCGACCAGCGCGTTGACCAGCGAGGACTTGCCGACGTTGGGCCTGCCGACCACGGCGACCATTCCGCTACGCATGGGCGTGCCCCAGGCGCTCGAGCATCTGCTGCGCGGCGAGCTGCTCCGCGGCGCGCCGGCTGGCAGCCTGCGCCTCGGTCAGCTCGCTGCCGTCGGCCAGCCGGCAGCTGACCTTGACCGAAGGCCGGTGCTCCGGCCCCTCGGACGACAGCAGTTCGTACACCGGCAACGCCCGGCCGTGGCCTTGCAGGAATTCCTGCAGCCGCGTCTTGGCGTCCTTCAAGGTGTCGGGATCGGGCAGCTGCGCGAGCGGTTCGGCGAGCACGCGCTCGCAGGCGGCGCGGCCCGCGTCGAAGCCGCCGTCGAGGTAGACCGCGCCGAGCACCGCTTCGAGCGCATCCGCCAGGATCGGCGCCCGGCGGAAGCCGCCGCTCTTGAGCGCGCCGCCGCCGAGAGTGAGCACGTCGCCGAGTTCGAGGCCGGCCGCCAGCCGGGCCAGCGAGTCCTCGCACACGAGGCTGGCGCGCAGGCGCGAGAGGTCGCCCTCCTCGGCCTGGGGCCGCGCGCGGTACAGCGCCTCGGCGACGACGAAGTTGATCAGCCCGTCGCCGAGGAACTCGAGGCGCTCGTTATGGTCTGCCGTCGCCGAACGATGGGTCAGGGCCTGCGCCAGCAACGCCGGATCGCGGAAGCGATACCCCAGCCGCCGCTGGAAGCGCTCCAGGCCCTCGCCCGCCGTCACTCAATCCCACCGCCCCCGGGCATCGGGAATTTCTGCTCGAAGTGCACCACCAGCGAGATGTTGGCGAACAGCTCGGCGCGCGCCTCGTAGTCGTAGGCCAGCGCCCGGCCGGGGCCGAACTTCTCGAGCGTGACGTCGTTGGGCGACAGCGTGGTGATGCCCTCGACGTCCCAGCGCGTCTGCATGTTCTTGCGCAAGGTCTGGATCGGCGCGCTGGAATTGGCCGGGTCGTTGGCGGTGTTCTTGACGACTTTCTGGATCGACAGCTCGGCCAGGTAGATCGGCACCAGCTGCAGCGTGATCATCGCGGTGAAGCCGATCACGCCGAGCACGAAGATCCAGCCCCACAGTCCCAGACCACGCTGTGCTTTTTGCAGTTGCATGACTGTCTCCTTGTGCCGTTAGCGGATGCGGTCGCCGATGCGCGAGAACTCCGGCAGGAAGCGCTCGCTGTTCCAGCTCATCCAGATGAAGAACGCCTTGCCCACCAGGTTCTGCTCCGGCACCGTACCCCAGCTCCGGCTGTCGTCGCTGCCGTCCCGGTTGTCGCCCATCATGAAGTAGCGGCCCTCGGGTACCTTGAACTCGAAATCCTCGGCCGGCCGGGCCGGATTCACGAGGATGCGATGCTGCACCGGCCCGAGCTGCTCTTCCATGCGGAACAGAACGCCGTGCGTCGAGCCGCTGGAAGTATATACGCCGTCCGTGCTCTGCGGCATCGTCTTGCCGTTCACGGTGAGCTGCTTGTTGCGATAGACGATGCGGTCGCCCGGCACGCCGATCACGCGCTTGATGAAATCCTTGGTCGGGTCGCGCGGATAGCGAAACACGACGACGTCGCCGCGCTGCGGCAGGCCCACCGGCAGGAACTTGCGGTGGAACACCGGGTCGCGCAGGCCGTAGGTGTACTTGTTCACCAGGATGAAGTCGCCGACCGCGAGCGTCGGGATCATCGAGCCCGACGGGATGCGGAATGGCTCGGCCAGGAACGAGCGCAGCAGCAGCACGGCCAGGATCACCGGGAAGAACGAGCGGCAGAAATCCACCGCCGCGCCTGGCTTGTCGGGCGTGCCCGGCGGCAGCGCCGCCCGGCGCCGCGGGCCGAGGGTCCACTTGTCGAGCGCCCACACCGCGCCGGTGAACGCCGTCAGCAGCGTCAGCAGCGTGGCGAAGTCGAGGTGCACGGTCATTTCTTGCGCTCCACGCCGAGCACGGCCAGGAACGCCTCTTGCGGAATCTCCACGGTACCGACTTGCTTCATGCGCTTCTTGCCCTCTTTCTGCTTGTCCAGCAGCTTGCGCTTGCGCGACACGTCGCCGCCGTAGCACTTGGCGATGACGTCCTTGCGCAGCGCCTTGACCGTGCTGCGCGCGATGATCTTGCTGCCGATGGCAGCCTGGATGGCGATGTCGAATTGCTGGCGGTGGATCACTTCCTGCATTCTCTCGCACAAGTCGCGGCCGCGCGGGTAGGCCGCGTCCTTGTGCACGATGGTCGCCAGCGCGTCCACCTTGTCGCCGTTGACCAGCACGTCGAGCTTGACCAGATCGCCGACCTGGAAGCGCACGAACTCGTACTCGAACGAGGCGTAGCCGCGCGACACGCTCTTCAGGCGGTCGAAGAAGTCGAGCACCACCTCGGCCAGCGGCATCTCCGCTTCCATCTGCACCTGGTTGCCGTGGTAGCGCAGGTTCTTCTGCGTGCCGCGCTTCTCCATGCACAGCTGCATCACTGAGCCGACGTATTCCTGCGGCATCAGGATCCGCGCGACGATGATCGGTTCGCGGATCTCCTGGTACAGGCCCGCGTCCGGCAGCTTGGCCGGATTGTCGATCTTGACGACGTCGCCGTTGTTCAGCACCACTTCGTAGACCACGCTCGGCGCGGTCGTGATCAGGTTCAGGTTGTACTCGCGCTCGAGCCGCTCCTGCACGATGTCCATGTGCAGCATGCCGAGGTAGCCGACGCGGAAGCCGAAGCCCAGCGCCATCGAGTTCTCGGGCTCGAACTGCAGCGCCGAGTCGTTCAGGCGCAGCTTCTGCAGCGATTCGCGGAAATTCTCGAAGTCCTCGGCGTCCACCGGGAACATGCCGGCGAACACGCGCGGCTGCACGCGCTGGTAACCGGGCAGCGCCGTGGCGCAGGGACGCGCGGCGTGGGTCAGCGTGTCGCCGACCGGCGCGCCGAAGATGTCCTTGATGCCGGCGACCAGGAACCCGACCTCGCCGGTCTCCAGCGCATCGCGCCCCACCCGCTTGGGCGTATGGACGCCCAGCATGGTGACTTCATAATCCTTGCCGGTCGACATCACGCGGATCTTGTCGCCCTTGGCGACGCGGCCGTTGTAGACGCGGGCCAGCGAGACCACGCCCAGGTAGTTGTCGAACCAGGAGTCGACGATCGAGGCCTGCAGCGGGGCCTTCTCGTCGCCCTGCGGCGCCGGCAGCTTGGCGACCACCGCCTCGAGCACATCCGGCACGTTGAGGCCGGTCTTGGCCGAGATGCGGATGGCCTCGGTCGCGTCGATGCCGATGATCTCCTCGATCTCCTCCGCCACGCGGTCGGCTTCCGCGTTCTGCAGGTCGATCTTGTTCAGCACCGGCAGCACTTCGAGCTCGAGCTCGATCGCGGTGTAGCAGTTGGCGACGGTCTGCGCCTCGACGCCCTGGGTCGCGTCCACCACCAGCAGCGCGCCCTCGCAGGCGGCCAGCGAGCGGCTCACTTCATAGGAAAAGTCGACATGGCCGGGCGTGTCGATGATGTTGAACTGGTAGTCCTGGCCGTCGCGCGCCTTGTAGTTCAGCGACACCGCCTGGGCCTTGATGGTGATGCCGCGCTCGCGCTCGATCGGGTTGTTGTCGAGCACCTGCTCGGTCATCTCGCGCTCTTCCAGGCCCCCGCAGAGCTGGATGAAACGATCGGCCAGCGTCGACTTGCCGTGGTCGATGTGGGCGATGATCGAGAAGTTGCGGATGTGGGACTGCTGCATTGCGGGGCTACTAAAAAAGGCCGCGAAGTATAGCGGTTAGCTGTTGATGCAAGCGGGATCGAAGCGGGTTGCGCACAGCAGCGCTCCGGAGCCGTCGAGCAGCACCGGCACCTTCAGGCCGTAGCGGCGCTGCCAGTCCGGGTCGTCGTCGACGCAGGCCTCGCGCAGCTCGAAGCGGCCCGGGAAGGCCTGCTCCAGCTGCGCGCGGAATTCCTCGCAGAGGTCGCAGTCGGGCCGGCCCAGCAGCAGCAGGACCGGCTTAGTCGGCTTCATCACCCACAGGCGCTTCGAGCGCGAGGAAGGTCGGCTGGCCGCGGCGCTGCACCAGCATCGGCACCGAGCGCCCGGGCGTCAGGCGTCCGACCACTTCGGTCAGGCGCTCCGGCCCGTCGATCTCGTCGCCGCCGAGCGTCAGCAGGATGTCGCCCGGCAGCAGGCCGGACTCGCGCCCGGCGCCTTCGTTCACTTCCTGCACGTAGGCGCCACCGGAGACGATCTGGGCGCGCTGGCGCTCCTCCGGCGTGAGCCGCCGCACGACAATGCCGAGGATGCCGCGCGTCGAGCGTGGCGGCTCGGCGTCCGGCGTGCCGCCGCCGGCCTGTTCGGGCTGCAGCGTGCCGACCACCACCTTGATCGTCACCGCCTTGCCGTCGCGCAGCACCTTCAGCGCCACCGGCGTGCCGGGATCGGTCGCCCCGACCAGCGGCGGCAGCGCGCTCGACAACGGCAGCTCCTGGCCTTCGAAGTCGAGGATGACGTCGCCGACGCGCAGGCCGGCCTGCTCGCCCGGCCCGCCCGGCACGACCTGGGCCACCAGTGCGCCCTCGGGCCGCTCCAGGCCGAACGACTTGGCCAGGTCGCGCGTGACCTCCTGCACCACCACGCCGAGCCAGCCGCGGCGCACCTCGCCGTAATCCTTGAGCTGCTGCGCCACCTTGGCGGCGACGTCGATCGGGATGGCGAACGACACGCCCATGTAGCCGCCGGTCTGGCTGAAGATCTGCGAGTTCACGCCGACCACTTCGCCCCGGACGTTGAACAGCGGGCCGCCCGAGTTGCCGGGATTGATGGCCACGTCGGTCTGCAGGAACGGCACGTAATTCTCGTTGGGCAGCGCGCGGCCCTTGGCCGAGACGATGCCGGCGGTGACCGAGTAGTCGAAGCCGAACGGCGAGCCGATGGCGAGCACCCATTCGCCGACGCGCAGCTTCTTGGCGTCGCCGAGCTTGACCGCCGGCAGGCCGACGGCGTCGATCTTCAGCAGCGCAAGGTCGCTGCGCTCGTCGGTGCCGACCAGCTTGGCGTTCAGCTGCCGGCGGTCCGACAGCTTGACGATGACCTCCTGCGCGTCGCGCACCACGTGGCGGTTGGTCAGGATGTAGCCGTCCGCCCACAGGATGAAACCCGAGCCGAGCGACTGCGCCTGTGGCAGCGGCGCATCCTCGCTCGCCGGAGGCTGCTCCTCGCGGTCGCCGAAGAACTTCTTGAAGAACTCGTTGAACGGCGAATCCTCGCCGCCGCGCACCACTTCCTCGCCCGGCGCGACGATGGTGCTGATGTTGACCACGGCGGGACTGGCCTTGTCGACCAGGTCGGCGAAGTCCGGCAGCGACGACGCCTGCTGCTGGCAGGAGCCCAGCAGCACGAGCAGCAAGGGGAAGGACAGCCGCCGCAGCGGCGCGGCCAGGGGTTTCAAGGGGTTGGTTTCCGGCGTCAGTAGGGCGCCGGAATTATGCGGCGAAACGGCCTAGTCCGTCAGGCTTTCGGGCTGGCTGAGCTGTTCCGGCTCGGCCGCGTCCGGCGATGCCTCCGGCGCCGCACCGGGCGCCGGGTCCGGCGCGGTCAGGCCGTCGCCGATCATGCGCACCGTGCTGACCGGCACTTCGCCGATCACGGTGATGTGGAAGGCGCCCACCCGCCGGCCGTAAGCGCTCATCGCGCCCATGTTGGACAGGCCGCGGAAAACCTTTCCGGGCGCGCCCGGACGCGTGCCGTACACGGAGACCACCGACAGGCCGTCCGACAGCAGCACGTGCTCGACCAGGCCCTGGCCATCCGGGGACGGCGCCAGGCTGCGCCGCACGATGCGGAAGCCCGGCGGCAGCGTCGCCACCTGCCAGGTCGCCACCGCCCCGGCCGCGGTTGCTGGCGCGGCGGGCGCGGGTCGGTCGCCGACGGCGAGTGCGCCGGGCGGCGGCGTGAACGCCGCGTCCGCGATGCGCTCGGGGTACGTCACCTCGGTGAACATCAGCTGCTCGATCGTGCGGCCGCGCCGGTCCAGCAGCGTCACCCGCAGCGGCACCGCGGTGACCGCGTCGCCGCAAATCTCGTAGCCGTAGCGAAACTCGTCGCGCGGCGACATCAGCACGCCGCGGCAGGGGCGCGCAGCGACGCGTGCGATGCCGAGGTCCTTGAATTCGTAGTGCCTGGCGGCCTGCGCCAGCAGCTCCTGCGACAGCACCGGGAACAGCGACTGCTGCTCGGCCGACCGCACCGGCTCGTCGCCGACGTAGTACGCCACGCGGTCGCCTTCGCGCAGGATGTCGCGCGGCTTGCCGGTCAGCGAGGTCAGCCGCTCCTGCACGCGGCCGTGCAACTGCCGGTGCACCAGGCGCATGACATCCATGCGCTGGCCGTCGCGGTAGACCACCACGCCCTGGTAATTGGCCTGGCGCGCGGCATCGCTGACCTTCAGCAGCCAGGCGGCGGCATCGTCCGCGGCGGCTGGCGCCGAGACCAGGACCGCGGCGCAGACCAGCGACAGGCGCCGCATCAACGCTTCAGGTCGGCCGGACGGGCCGTCGCCGGGCGATCGTCGGTGTAAGCGGCGTAGCGGGCGTAGCCCAGTGTCGAGCCGACGCCATGGTGGCCGCCCGACTGGCTGTAGGCCATCAGGTAGTTGCGCAGTTGGCGGGCGTTCTCGTCGTCGAGGTCGGCGTAGCCGGTCTCGACCGGCTCGGCTTCCGCAACTGCGGTTGCCTGCAGCACAACCGGAGCGGCCTCGGGCATCGCGGCGGGCCGCACGGCCAGCACGCTCACCGCGCCGATGGCGGCCGCCGCCGCCAGGCTCGTCGCCATGCGCCAGGGCATGCGACGGATGCGATCGCCCAGGGCGACCACGACGGGGGGTTGCTCGGTGTGCAACGCAGCACGGACGCGGTCGGCGAAATCCAGGTCGGGCTTACGCACCCGGGTGCCCATGCGGGCCTCGCGGGCCACGCACATCCGGGCGAATTCCCGGCGCAACCGGGGATCCCGGTCGAAATCGGCCAAAAGCCGGTCCAGTTCGGACGGGGTGCACTCACCGTCCAGCAATGCAGATAGTGACTCGTTCATGCCACCGCCTCCTGGAGTCCCGAAAACCCCAGCCCACGCCCTGACCTGCAGCTTAAACCCCGACCGAACGCAAAAGTTCCCACTTTCACCCTCCCCCTACTTAAGTAGCGGTAGCAGCACTTCGTCGATGGCCGCCCGCGCGCGGAAAATGCGCGACCGGACCGTGCCGATCGGGCAGTTCATGGCCTCGGCGATCTCCTCATACGACAGCCCTTCCAGCTCCCGCAGCGTGATCGCCTGCCGCAAGTCGCCTGGCAGCCGCTGGATCGCCTCGGTCACCTTCTCCTTGATCTCGCCGGACAGCGCCAGCGCCTCCGGCGTGTCGATGTCGCTCATCTGCGAGGTGTGCCCGTAGAGCTCGGCGTCGGCCACGTCGATGTCCTGCGACGCCGGGCGGCGCTTGCGCGCCACCAGGAAGTTCTTGGCGGTGTTGATGGCGATGCGATACAGCCACGTATAGAACGCCGACTGGCCGCGGAAGCTGCGCAGCGCGCGATAGGCCTTGATGAAGGCCTCCTGCGCCACGTCGGGGCCGTCGGCTTCGCCGACCAGCCGCTCGACCAGCTGCACGATCTTGTGCTGGTACTTGCGGACGAGCACGTCAAACGCCCCGCGCTCGCCGTTCTGCGCGCGCGCAACGAGTTGCTCGTCGAGTTGTTCCTCGGCCATCCCGTCCGGTCTTGTTCTGTCAAGCAGTTACACTGCGGTCTTCGCTGTGCAGTTTACTAAGAAGTCAGCGATGTCCACATCCGACGTACTGATTCTCGGCAGCGGCGCGGCGGGATTGTCCTGCGCGCTGCGCCTCGCGCAGCAGGGCCACGCCGTCACCGTCGTGTCGAAGGGCACGCTGTCGGGCGGCAGCACGCTGTGGGCGCAGGGCGGCATCTCCGCCGTACTCGACGAGAACGACTCGCTCGAGGCGCACGTGCGCGACACGCTCGCCGCCGGCGCCGGCCTGTGCGACGAACAGGCCGTGCGTTTCACCGTCGGCCGCGGCCCGGCCTGCATCCGCTGGCTGATCGAGCAGGGCGTGCAGTTCACGCTCGACGACGAGGACACCAGCGGCGAGCGGCTGCACCTGACGCGCGAGGGCGGCCACAGCCACCGGCGCGTGGTGCACGCGGCGGACGCCACCGGCCACGCGGTCGAGACCACGCTGTCGTCGCTGGCCGCGGCACACCCGAACATCACGGTGCGCGAGCACTGCGTCGCCGTCGACCTGATCCTCGACGCCACGCGCCGCCGCGTCGAGGGCGCCTACCTGTTCGACCGCGGCCGCGTCAGCGCCGTCGCGGCCAAGGCCATCGTGCTCGCCACCGGCGGCGCCAACATGGTCTACCTGTACTCGAGCAACCCCAATGGCGCCTCCGGCGACGGCATCGCCATGGCGTGGCGCGCGGGCTGCCGCATCGCCAACATGGAGTTCATGCAGTTCCATCCGACCATCCTGTTCCACAAGGACTCGCGGACCTTCCTGATCACCGAGGCGCTGCGCGGCGAAGGCGCGCTGCTCAAACTGCCGACGGCCGGCGAGCGCTTCATGCCGCGCTTCGACCCGCGCGCCGAGCTGGCGCCGCGCGACATCGTCGCCCGCGCCATCGACCACGAGATGAAGCGGCTCGGCCTGGACTTCGTCCACCTCGACATCACGCACAAGCCGGCCGCGTTCGTGCGCCAGCACTTCCCGTCGATCCACGCGCGCTGCCTGGAGCTGGGCCTCGACATCACGCGCCAGCCGATCCCGGTGGTGCCGGCCGCGCACTACACCTGTGGCGGCGTGCTGACCGACCTGCGCGGCCGCACCGACGTCGATGGCCTCTACGCCATCGGCGAAGTCGCCTGCACCGGCCTGCACGGCGCCAACCGCATGGCCAGCAACTCGCTGCTCGAGTGCCTGGTGTTCGCGGAGGCGGCCGCGGCCGACTTGCACGCCGCGCTGCCCGCGCGCGCCGCGCCCGGCGCGCTGAAACCGTGGGACGAGTCGCGCGTGAGGGATTCCGACGAAGACATTGTCGTGTCGCACAACTGGCAGGAGGTGCGCCGCGCCATGTGGGACTACGTCGGCATCGTGCGTACCGACAAGCGCCTGCAGCGCGCGGCGCATCGCGTCGCGCTGCTGGCGCACGAGATCCACGAGTACTACGGCAACTACCGCATCAGCGCCGACCTGATCGAGCTGCGCAACCTCGTGGTGGTGGCCGACCTGATCGTGCGTTCCGCGCAGGCGCGCAAGGAAAGCCGCGGCCTGCACTACACGCTCGACTATCCGGACGCGACCGCGCGCGCGCTGCCGACCGTGCTAGCGGGCCGCGCGTAGCAGTTGCAGGCGGGCGCGCAGGCGCCGCAGCGCTTCCTCGTCGAGCTCGTCGCCGAACAGTGCGAGCGACCGCCGGTCGCCGTCCGGACGCCGGAACACCAGCACCAGCAGCGCGTCATGCACCAGGCTGCTGCCCAGCAGCTCGGCCTCGAGTTGCGCCCCGCCCGCCTCGCGCAGGGTCCAGCCGCCGCCAGCGTGCCAGGTCAGGCGCGCCAGCGCGCGCGGGCCGTAGCCGATCATCGGGTGACGGCGCGACCACAGCCAGGACGCCGCAACAAAGGCGGCGAAGCCGGCCAGCGGCGCGCCGGGGCCGAGCGCCAGCATCGCCAGCGCCAGGATCGCCGCGTGGATCCAGAACAGGAAAGTCACCGCGCGCACCGACGCACGCGGCGCGAGGTCAATCGTGGCGTCGAAGGGCGGCGATGACATCTGCGAACTCGGGCGGCACCGGCTCCTGGCCGACCACCCACAGCCAGATCTCGGGGTCCTCGCGGTCCAGCAGCCGCTCGAACGCCGCTTTCTCTTCGGGCAAGGCCGTCTCGTGGTGCCGCCGGTAGTAGCGCTCGAGCAGGACGTCGAGCTCCTTCATGCCGCGCCGCTGTCGCCACCGCAGCGCCTTGCTCTTCATCGCGGGGCGTCAGTTTTCGGGCGCGAAGCGCTCGTACAGGTAGGCGCGCAGCGTCAGCGTGGTCTGCGCGTCGAGCGGCTCGAACTCGATGCCGCAGCGGAAGCGCCACAGGCTGTCGTGGACACCGGTCTCCTCCTGCGCGTTGCGGATCAGCGCCGGCAGGTCCACCGGCTGGTCGCCGATCTTCGCAATCGGCAGGCGCGCCTTGACCGTGATGCGGTCGCCGGACTGGCCGACCGCCGCCGACGCGAGCAGCTGCGCGCCGGTGAGGCTGAGGTCGCGGATCACCGCCGGAATGTCGCGGGCGTCGGCCGGCATGTCGGGCACGCGCACGCCGACCGCCAGCGCCGAGCGCACGCGGCTCGACTGGCGCTCCAGCATGGTCTCGATCTTGCTCGGATAGCTCAGGTGCAGGTAGGCGTTCGGCTGCGTGCACGAGCGCAGCACGGTGCAGGTGAAGCCGCGCGCGTGTTCGCCCGAGTACGAGCGCGCCAGCACCGCGCGGCCTTCACGCACGCTCATCGCCTGGCCGGCGTTCTCCGGCGTGGAGACGATGACGCTGCGCTCCGGCAGGAAGCCCAGCACCTTCACGTAGAACTGGCCGCGCGTGTCGTCGTCCATGAACTGGATCTGCAGCGCTTCGCCGATCTGCAGGTTCAGTTCCGCTGCGGGAGTGCTGGGAACCGCCTTCAGGCGTGGCATGGGTGCTCCTAGCCGCGCCGCTCGACCAGCATCTTCTTGACCTCACCGATGGCTTTCGCCGGGTTGAGGCCCTTCGGGCAGGTCTTGGCGCAGTTCATGATGGTGTGGCAACGATACAGCTTGAACGGGTCTTCCAGTGCGTCGAGCCGTTCGCCGGTCGCCTCGTCGCGCGAATCGGCCAGCCAGCGGTAGGCCTGCAGCAGGATGGCCGGACCCAGGTAGCGGTCGCCGTTCCACCAGTAGCTCGGGCAGCTGGTCGAGCAGCACGCGCACAGGATGCACTCGTACAGGCCGTCGAGCTTGGCCCGCTCCTCCTCCGATTGCAGGCGCTCGCGCGTCGGCGCCGGCGTGTCGGCCTTCAGCCACGGCTCGATCGAGGCGTACTGCGCGTAGAAGTGCGTGAGGTCGGGCACCAGGTCCTTGACCACCGGCAGGTGCGGCAGCGGGTAGATGGCGACGGCGCCCTTCACCTCGTCGCAGCCCTTGGTGCAGGCCAGCGTGTTGGTGCCGTCGATGTTCATCGCGCAGCTGCCGCAGATACCCTCGCGGCACGAGCGGCGGAAGGTCAGCGTCGGGTCGATTTCGTTCTTGATCTTGATCAGCGCGTCGAGGACCATCGGCCCGCACGCGGCCATGTCCACGTCGTAGGTGTCCATGCGCGGGTTGGCGCCGGCATCCGGGTCGTAGCGGTAGATCTTGAAACTCCGCACCTGCCTGGCGCCGGCCGGCGCCGGATGATGCTTGCCGGCGGCCTTGTCGATCTTCGAGTTCTTGGGCAGCGTGATTTGGGCCATGGCCAGTCTCTCAGTACGTGCGCTTCTTGGGCGGGATGACTTCGGCTTCGGCGTCCAGCGTGGTCATGTGCACCGGTCGGTAATCGATCTTCACGGACGTATCGCCGGTGCGCCAGGCCAGCGAGTGCTTGTGCCAGGCCTCGTCGTTGCGATCGGCGAAGTCCTCGTGGGCGTGCGCGCCGCGCGACTCCTTGCGGTTGGCAGCCGAGGCCAGCGTGACCAGCGCGTTGCCGAGCAGGTTGTCGAGCTCGAGCGTCTCGACCAGGTCGGTGTTCCACACCATCGAGCGGTCCGCCACCGAGACTTCCTTGAAAGACTCGATGACCTTGCCCAGCTTGACCAGGCCTTCGTCCATCGACTTCTGCGTGCGGAACACCGCCGCATGGGCCTGCATCGTCTTCTGCATGTCGAGGCGGACTTTCGCCGTCGGCAGCGCGCCCTTGGCGTGGCGGAAGCGGTCGAGGGTGGCGAGCGAGCGGTCCTCGCTGTCCTTGGCGATGGTCTTGTGCGGCGCGCCGGGCTTGAGCACCTTGGCGCAGCGCAGCGCAGCCGAGCGCCCGAACACGACCAGGTCGAGCAGCGAGTTGCTGCCGAGGCGGTTGGCGCCGTGCACCGACACGCAGGCCGCCTCGCCCACGGCCATCAGGCCGGGGATCACCGAATCGGGGTTGCCGTCCTTGCGCGTGACCACTTCGCTGTTGAAGTTGGTCGGGATGCCGCCCATGTTGTAGTGCACCGTCGGCAGCACCGGGATCGGCTCTTTCGTGACGTCGACGCCGGCGAAGATCTTGGCGGTCTCGGAAATGCCGGGCAGGCGCTTGTGCAGCACTTCCGGCCCGAGGTGCTCGAGGTGCAGGTGCACGTGGTCGGCCTCGGGGCCGACGCCGCGGCCTTCGCGGATCTCGATGGTGCTGGCGCGGCTGACCACGTCGCGCGAGGCCAGG
>JANNLM010000042.1:0-37773 GCA_031396825.1 Gammaproteobacteria bacterium
TGAAACTGCTGGGCGGCGAGCGCGGCGAGGAGCAGGGCTGCACTCATCGAGTGCAGAGTACGCGAGTCTCAGGGTCCGTCGCGAAGCCGCTGCAGGCAGCCGACCAGCAGGCCACGCAGGTTGCGCACTTCGCGCGGCGCGTCGGTGTTGATCACCACGCAGGCGGCGAGGTCCTGATCTTTGAACCAGGCGGTTTCGGTGCGGTAGCCGGGATACCAGCCGCCGTGGCCCGCGGCCTGGCCGAGGTCGCTGGACCAGATCTGGAGGCCTAGGCCGTATTTTTCCTGCGCGCCAGGCGCCACCGCTCCTCCTTGCAGGCGGGCGGCGCGCATCTCGGGCGTGAGCACCGTGCCGGTTTGGAGCAGCCAGGTCCAGCGCGCCAGCGCCGCGGGCGCGCCGTACATGCCGCCCCCGCCGTGCTCGAACTGCGGGTTCATGAAGAATTTGCCGTCCGTGAGGGCCGAATCCGAGCGCTACATCCAGCAGGCCCTCGAGCGCCTGGTGCAGGGGCGCACCACGCTGGTCATCGCGCACCGGCTGTCCACGGTGCAGCGCGCCGACCTGATCGCCGTGATGCAGGACGGCAGGATCATGGAGACCGGCCGCCACGCCGACCTGCTCGCGCACAACGGCTTGTACGCGGCGCTGCACCAGATGCAGTTCGACGACGTTTGAAGACCTGGCTCACGCGACGCTGGTACAGCTCCCGGCCGGCGCCGTGGTACCTGCGGCCGCTGGCCGCGCTGTTCGGGCTGGTCGCGCGCGTGCGCCGCGCGCGCCTGCAGTCGCGGGCGCGGGACACGCGCCTGCGCGTGCCGGTGATCGTCGTCGGGAACATTGCCGTCGGCGGCACCGGCAAGACGCCGTTCGTGATCTGGCTGGTCGAGCGCCTGCGCGAGTGGGGCTGGAAGCCCGGCGTGATCAGCCGCGGCTACGGCGGCCGCGCGCGCACCTGGCCGCAGCGCGTCAGCGCGGGCTCGGACCCGCAACGGGTCGGTGACGAGCCGGTGCTGATCGCCACGCTCGCGCGCTGCCCGGTGGTGGTCGCGCCGGACCGGCTGGCCGCCGGCGCGATGCTGCTGGCGGGCGGGGACGTGGACATCGTGGTCAGCGACGACGGCCTGCAGCACTACCGGCTGTGGCGCGACCTCGAGATCGCCGTGGTGGATGCCACGCGCGGGCTCGGCAACGGCAAGTTGCTGCCGGCCGGGCCGCTGCGCGAGGCGCCGTCACGCCTCGGCGAAGTGGCGCTGGTCGTGGCCAACGGCCCGGGCTGGACCGCGCCGGCCGGCCGCCAGATCACCATGCGCCTGCAGGCGCGCGAGGCGCGCGCCCTCGATGGCAGCGAGACGCGGCCGATCGGCGCGTTCGCCGGACAGACCGTGCACGCGGTGGCCGGCATCGGCAACCCGGCACGCTTCTTCGCGATGCTGAGCCAGCACAACATCCACCTGATCGTGCATCCGTTCCCGGACCACCATCCGTTCGCGCTGGGCGACCTGGAGTTCGGCGACGGCCTGGCCGTGCTGATGACCGAGAAGGACGCGGTCAAGTGCCACCAGTTCTCCGGCCCGAGCCATTGGGTGGTGCCGGTCGAGGCCAGCATCGATCCGGCCGGCGTCGCGCTTGTGCAAGAATTGACCGGCTCATTGAGGACGACCCCCTGACATGGACACGCGACTGCTGGAAATCCTGGTGTGCCCGGTGACCAAGGCGCCGCTGGTGTTCGACGCCCAGAAGCAGGAACTGCTGTGCAAGGCCTCGCGCCTGGCGTATCCGGTGCGCGACGGCATTCCGGTCATGATCGAGGAAGAGGCGCGCACGCTGTCCGACGAAGAACTGGCGAGGCTGCGGTAGCAGCCTCGCCATCCCGAGCGCAGCGAGGGATCTCGTCGAGCCGCCATGAAATTCAAAGTTGTGATTCCCGCCCGGCTGGGCTCGACCCGGCTGCCGCGCAAGGTGCTGCGCGAGATCCACGGCCGGCCGCTGGTGCGCTACGTGTGGGACGCCGCGCGCCGCGCGCGCGCCGACGAAGTGGTCATCGCCACCGACAGCGCCGAGGTGCGCGCGGCCTGCGAAGCGTTCGGCGCCGACGTGCAGATGACGTCGAAGCGCCACGCCTCGGGCACCGACCGCATCCACGAGGTCGCCGCGAAACGCCGCTGGAGCGCCTCGACCGTCGTGGTGAACCTGCAGGGCGACGAGCCGCTGATGCCGCCAGCGCTGGTGCGGCGCGCCGCCCAACTGCTGGCCGGCGATCGCGGCGCCGACATCGCCACGCTGTGCCATCCGCTGCACACGCTCGCCGAGTGGCTCAACCCGAATGTGGTCAAGGTCGCGTTCGACGCGCGCGGCCGTGCGCTGTACTTTTCGCGCGCGCCGATCCCATGGCAGCGCGACGGCGCCACGCGCGAGGCGCCGCTGCTGCCGGAGGGGCTCGCATACCGCCACATCGGGCTGTACGCCTATCGCGTCGCGGCGCTGAAGCGCTTCAGCACGCTCAAGCCTGCGGCGCTGGAAAAGGCCGAGGCGCTGGAACAGCTGCGCGCGCTGGCCAACGGCATGGCCATCCGCGTGGGCGTGACGCGCGAGCTGCCGCCACGCGGCGTGGACACCGAAGAGGACTTCGCCGCGGTCACCGCGGCGCTGGCATAGGAGCAGCGGCCGGGCGCGCAAAAAAAAACGGCCGCGTCAGCGGCCGTTTTTCCTTGCAGCGTGTCGCTTACGGCGTGTGGTTGCCGTTGCCGTCGTCGTGCGCCGGCGCTTCCGGAGCCGGCGAAATCAGGCGCGGCACGAAATCGTCCGCCGGCTTCTTCGGCCTTGGGGCCTCGGCCGCCACCGGCGCGACAGGCGCGGGCGCCCCCTCGACCGGCGCGATCAGGCGCGGCGTCCAGTTCGCATCGGCCTTCGGCCGGTGCGGACGGTGTTCCTCCGCCCGCGGCTCATGCGACTCGACGCGCGGCGCCACCGGCTCGGCCGGCTTCGGCGCGGGCGCGACTTCCATGCGCGGCGGCTCCGCATGCGGAGCCGCCGGCGCCACCGGTGCCATCGGCGCCGGCTCGGGCCGGAACTCCGGCTGCGGGCGCGGGGCAGGGCGCGGCTGCGGCGCCGGCTGCGCCACCGGCTCCAGGTGCGGAGTCTCCACGGTCAGGTTGAAGTCGGCCTGCGACTCCGGCTCGCGATCGAACTCCTCGCGCGCGTTGCCCTGGAACTGCGGATTGCCCTGGTTCGGCTGGCCACCCTCGTTGCGTCCACGGCCACCGCGACGGCGGCGGCGGCGGCCACGACCCTCGCGATTCTGATCCTGGCCCTGCTGACCCTGCTGCTGGCCCTGGTCCTGCGGACCCTGAACCTGAGCAGCCTGCGGGTCGGTGCGCGGCTGATTCTGCTGCGGCATCGGCACGATGGGCGGCATGCCCTCGGCCTGCACCGGCGCCTGCTGCGGCTGCTGCTGCGCCGGTTGCTGCTGCGGACGCTGGTCCGGGCCGCGATCCTGGCGCTGCGGGTTCTGCTGCTGGCGCTGGCCGCCCTGCTGCTGGCCAGCGCGCTGACCACGGTCGTCACGATTGCGGTCGCGATCGCGCCCGCCGTCACGGCGGCCACCCTCACGACCCCCGTCGCGTCCGCCATCGCGGCCGCCACGCCCTTCCTGGAAATGGCCGCGGCCACCGTCGCGGCCGCGATGACGATCGCGATCGCGGTGGCGATCACGCCCACCGTCGTGGCGCGGACGGTCTTCGCGGCGCGGCTGCGACGGCTGCCCGGCCGGTGCCGGCGCGGCTGCCGCCGGCGTGGGATCGGGCGCGAACAGCTTCTTCATCGTGCTCCAGAACCCGCCCGACGCTGCGGTCGCGGCTGCGGGCGCAACCGGCGCCGGCTCCGGGGTTTCGGTCCAGATGTGGGCGCCGGTGGGCTTCGTCGCCTTCACCACGGCTTCCATCGGCGCCTTGATCGGCGCCTTGGCCGAGCTGACGGCTTCCGCCGCCACCACGTCGACCTTCTCCTGCAGGTCGTAGCTGACGGCGTCGTTGCCTTCGGCCTTGGCCTGGTCGCTCCGCACGCGCGAAATCTCGAAGTTCGGCGAGTGCAGGTTGGCGTTCGGCACCAGCGTGACGATGGCGCGGTGGCGGCCTTCGATCTCGGCCAGCGGCATGCGCTTCTCGTTCAGCAGGAAGGTGGCGACGTCGACCGGCAACTGCGCAATCACGCGCGTGGTCTTGTCCTTCATCGCCTCTTCCTCGATCAGGCGCAGCACCGAGAGGGCAAGAGATTCCACCGAGCGTATCTGGCCGCGGCCGTTGCAGCGCGGGCAGGCGATCTGGGTGTGCTCACCCAGCGACGGCTGCATGCGCTGGCGCGACATTTCCATCAGGCCGAAGCGCGACAGGCGCCCGAACTGGATGCGCGCGCGGTCGATCTCGCAGGCCTGCGTCAGGCGCTCCTCGACCTGGCGCTGCGCGCGGTTCGACTCCATGTCGATGAAGTCGATCACGATCAGGCCGCCCAAGTCGCGCAGGCGCAACTGGCGGGCCACTTCGTCGGCCGCTTCGAGGTTGGTCTTGAGGGCCGTCTCTTCGATGTCGCGGCCGCTGGTGGCGCGCGCCGAGTTGACGTCGATCGAGGTCAGCGCCTCGGTGTGGTCGATGACGATCGAGCCGCCGGCGGCGAGCTCGACGCGCCGGTCGTGCGCGCTCTCGATCTGGCTTTCGATCTGGAAGCGGCTGAACAGCGGGATGTGGTCCTCGTACAGCTTGAGCTTGGGCAGGTTGCCCGGCATCGTGTGCTGGATGTAGTCGCGGGCCTCTTCGTAGGCCTCGACGCTGTCGACCATGACTTCGCCGATCTCGGGGCGCAGGTAGTCGCGCAGCGCGCGCAGCATGACGCTGCTTTCCTTGTAGACCAGGAACGGGGCGGATTTCTCCTTCGCCGCCTTTTCGATGTCGGTCCACGTGGCCAGCAGCGGCGCGAGGTCGCTTTGCAGTTCCTCGGCGGTGCGGCCGATGCCGTTGGTGCGGACGATGACGCCCATGCCGTCGGGCAGTTGCAGCTGGTCGAGGGCGGCCTTGGCCTCCTCGCGCTCCTCGCCCTCGACGCGGCGGCTGACGCCCCCGGCGCGCGGGTTGTTGGGCATCAGCACCAGGTAGCGGCCGGCGAGGCTGATGAACGTGGTCAGGGCGGCGCCCTTGGTGCCGCGCTCTTCCTTCTCGACCTGGACCAGGACTTCCTGGTCCTCCTTCAGCACCGAGCGGATGTTGTCGCGGTTGCCGCCCTCGCGGAAGTGCTCCTTGGAGACTTCCTTGAGCGGCATGAAGCCGTGGCGTTCAGAGCCGTACTCGACGAAGCACGCCTCGAGCGACGGCTCGACGCGCGTGATGCGGCCCTTGTAGATGTTGCCTTTCTTCTGCTCGCGGGAGGCGAGCTCGATGTCGAGGTCCTGGAGCTTCTGGCCGTCGACGATGGCCACGCGCAGTTCTTCGCGCTGGGTGGCGTTGATGAGGATTCTTTTCATTTGCTGCGGTTCTCACTGTGGTGAGCCACCGCAGACGGGGAGCCGAGTCTTGGTTGCCGGCATTCTGGCGCCGCGCCGGGAGCCATGCGCTCCACCGGTGCAACACTTCACAGATTCGTGTCAGTTCAGACTCATCAGGCGCCGCCTGGACTTTCCTTACGGGTCCGGCGCGCCGCTCACCGCCATGCGGGAGCTGGGTTGTCGTTGCTCGCTGGCCGCTGTCACCGGTGAAGCGAGGAATTCTTTAAGCTACGGGGGTTTACACCCTTCCGAAGCGGCCGCATTGTGACACAGATTCCGACCAAAAGCCCCCCGCCTCCCGGCAAGCGCCAATCCGTGCGCCGGGTCGCCGTCACCCGCAACGAGGACGGCCAGCGCCTCGACAACTTCCTGCTGAAGATCCTGTCCGGGGTGCCGCGCTCGGCGGTCTACCGGATCATCCGCTCCGGCGAGGTGCGCGTGAACAGCGGCCGGGCCAAGCCCGACCGGCGCCTGGCCGAGGGCGACGAAGTGCGCGTGCCGCCGGTGCGGCGCCCGGAGGAGGGCGCCCCGATCCGGCCGCCGGACGACGTGCTCGACCGGCTGCGCAAGGCGGTGATTTTCGAGGACGAGCACTACCTGGCCCTGAACAAGCCGGCCGGGCTGGCCTCGCATGGCGGCAGCGGCATCCTGTTCGGCGTGATCGAGGCGGTGCGCGCCTGGGGCCAATACGAATACGTGGAGCTGTGCCACCGGCTCGACCGCGACACCAGCGGCGTGCTGCTGCTGGCCAAGTCGCGCAAGGCCCTGCTGCGGGCGCAGGCAGCGCTGCGCGAAGGCAAGGCACAGAAGCGCTATCGCGCGCTGCTGTGCGGCGCCTGGTCGGGCGGCTCGCGCGACGTGGACTCGGCGCTGTTGAAGAACCGCCTGGCCAGCGGCGAGCGCTTCGTACTGGTGGACGAGACGGGCAAGCCCAGCCGCTCGCGCTTCACCCCGGTGCAGCGCTTCGCCCAGGCGACGCTGTGCGAAGTGGACATCTTCTCCGGCCGCATGCACCAGATCCGCGTGCACGCGGCGGACATCGGGCACCCGGTCGCGGGCGACCGCAAGTACGGGCAGGCCGACGACAAGCGGCCGCTGCGCGACCTCGGCCTGCGCCGCACCTTCCTGCACGCGTTCTCGCTGCGACTGCCCGCCGCCGGCCCGCCCGGCGCCGCCGGCGCCGGCTCCCACGAGTTCCCCGCGCTGATCGTCGAGTCGGCGCTGCCGGAGGAACTCGACGCATTCCTGCAGAAGCTGGGCGCGGGGCGGTGAGCCGGCCTTACGAGCTGCTCGTCTTCGACTGGGACGGCACGCTCGCTGATTCCGCCGGCCTGATCGTCGCCGGCATGCAGCGCGCGATCACCGAGCTCAAGCTGCCGGCGCGCAGCGACGGCCAGATCCGCGAGCTGATCGGCCTGGGGTTCTACGACGCGATGGAGCGGCTGTTCCCCGAGTTCTCCCCCGACCAGGTGCATCAGGCCCTGGAGGATTACCGGCGGATGCTGGTCCGCGGTGGCCACGCGCACCACGGGCCCGCGGAGGCGCCGCTCTTCGCCGGCGCGCTCGACACGTTGCGCGAATTGCGCGGCGCCGGCTACCGCCTCGCCGTGGCGACCGGCAAGTCGCGCTCCAGCCTGCAGCGGTCGTTCGTGAAGCACCCGGAGCTGCAGGCGCTGATCTCCTCGAGCCGCTGCGCCGATGAGACTGCGTCCAAGCCCGATCCGATGATGCTCCACGAGTTGCTCGAGCACGAAGACCTGCCGGCGGCGGCCGCGCTGATGGTTGGCGACACCGAATTCGACATGCAGATGGCGCGCTCGGCCCAGGTCGGCGCGCTCGGCGTCGCCTGCGGCGTGCACGAGCAGGAGCGGCTGCACGGCGCCGGCGCGCTGGCGATCCTGACCGACGTCACCGGCCTGGGCGGCTGGCTGCGGCGGGGCGGGGGCTGAGCGTGCGCCGGCTGCTCCATCCGCTCGGCACCTGGGCGCTGTTTTGCGCGCTGGCCTTGCTGGTTCTCGCGCTGTCGCGCCTGGGCCTGCTCGCGTGGCGCTGGGACGAGGTGCGGGACGTGGACCGGCTGTGGCGCGCCTTCACGCTCGGCGCCCGGCTCGACGTCGTGTTGCTGTGCTACCTGGTCTCGGTGCCGTGGCTGCTGCACCTGGCGCTGCCGCCCTCCGCGGGGCGCGCGCGTGTCGCCTGCTCGCTGCTGACCTTGATCGGCTCGTTCCTGGTGTTCATGGAGCTGGTCACGCCCGAGTTCATGAAGGAATTCGACAACCGGCCGGACCGGCTGTTTTTCGAGTACCTGGAGCATCCGCGCGAAGTGTCCGCGATGCTGTGGCAGCACCACCGCTTCGCGCTGCTCGCGATCCCGCCGCTGCTGGTCGCGGCGATCTGGGCGCAGTGGCGCGCGTGGCGCGACTGGCTCGCGGCGGAGCAGGCGTGGAGCTGGCAGCGCCGCCTCGCGGTCGCTCCGCTGCTGGTGGTCGCGCTGTTCGTCGGCGCGCGCGGCCTCGACCACCGGCCGCTGAACCTCAGCCACGCAGCGTTCAGCGGCAACCGGCTCGCCAACGAGTTGCCGCCGAGCTCCGCGTACACCCTCTTGTACGCGGCGTATTCACGGCGCAACGAGACCGACGTCTGGCGCCAGTACGGCCGCATGGACTGGCCCGAAGTGCTCGAGCGCGTGCGCCGCACCATGCGCGTGCCGGAGTCTGATTTCGCGCATCACGACCTGCCGACGCTGCACCGCACGCGCGTCGAGCCGCGCGCCGGGCCGCCGCTGAACCTCGTCGTGATGCTGCAGGAGAGTCTCGGCGCCGGTTTCGTCGGGCACCTCGGCGGCCTGCCGCTGACGCCGAACCTCGATGCCTTGTCCGCGCAGGGCTGGACCTTCACGCGCCTGTACGCCACCGGCACGCGCACCGCGCGCGGCATGGAGGCGATGGTGGCGGGCTTTCCCCCGACGCCCGCGCCGGCGGTGTTGAAGCTGCCGCGCGCCCAGGGCGGGTTCTTCACGCTGGGCGAACTGCTGCGTCGGCGGGGTTACGCGACCGAGTTCGTCTACGGTGGCGTCGCCAACTTCGACAACATGCGCGGGTTCTACCTCGGCAACGGGTTCGAGCGCGTGATCGAGCAAAAGGACTTCGGCAACCCGAAGTTCCTCGGCTCCTGGGGCGTCTCCGACGAGGACTGGGTCGAGAAGGCGCACGAGACGTTCGTTGCGCACGGCGACAAGCCCTTCTACGCAGTGATGATGAGCACGACGAACCACGACCCGTTCGAGTATCCGCCCGGCCGCATCGAGCCCTACGAGCAGCCGGACTTCACGCGCCACAACGCGATGAAGTACGCCGACTACGCCATCGGCAAGTTCTTCGAGCTCGCCCGCACGGCGCCGTATTTCGAGCGCACGATCTTCGTGGTGGTGGCCGACCACGACGCGCGCGTCTACGGCGCCGATCTGGTGCCGGTCCAGCATTTCCGCGTCCCCGGCGTGATCGTCGGTCCCGGCGTGCCGGTGCGCCGCGACCCGCGCGTGACCAGCCAGCTCGACCTGGGGCCCACGCTGCTGCACCTGCTCGGCGTCGCCGATGCGCATCCGATGATCGGTCGCGACCTGCTGGCGCTGGCGCCGGACGAGCCGGGCCTGGCGCTGATGCAATTCGACAACCAGCACGGCTTCCGGCTTGGCGACTGGCTCGTCGTGCACCAGCCCGGGCTTCCGGCGCAACAGTTCGCCGTGGCACCGGACGACGCGCTGACACCGGCGGCGCTCGACGGGGAACTGGCGCGCGATGCACTGGCGCACGCGCTGTGGCCCGCTGAAACCTACAACCGCGGCCTGTATCGGCTGCCGGCGGCCGCGACCCCGCTTCAGGGCAGCGAGTAACCCGCCTGCGCGAGCAGGCGCCGCACTCCGATCAATGGCAGCCCGATCAGCGCGGTCGGGTCGGCGCTCTCGACCGCCTCGAACAGGGTGATGCCCAGGCCCTCGACCTTGAAGGTGCCGGCGCAGTCGTAGGCCGGTTCGGCGTCCAGGTAGCGTCCGGCCTCGTCCGGGGTGATGGGGCGAAAGCGCACCGTGGTGGTGTCGAGGTGCTCGTAGACCTTGCCTCCGGCCACCAGCGCCGCCGCCGTGTAGAACGCCACCGCCTTGCCCGAGCAGGCCAGCAGTTGGGCCAGGCCCTCGGCGCGCCCGCCCGGCTTGCCGAGCACCCGCCCATCGAAAGCCGGGACCTGGTCTGAGCCGAGCACCCAGCGATCCGGGTGCCGGGCGGCCACGTCCTGGGCCTTGGCGCGCGCCAGTCGCTGGGCCAGGGCTGCCGGAGCCTCGCCAGCCGAGGGGGTCTCGTCGGTGCCGGGGGCCACCGCCTCGAACGGCACGCCAAGGCGCGCCAGCAGTTCGCGCCGGTAGCGCGAGGTGGACGCCAGCAGCACGGGCCTGGCCTGCGAAATCAGCGGTTTCATCTTGATTTCTTTGACTTTTAGAGACCCCGACTCTATCATCCGCGCCCCTATGAAACGCCGCGCAGACGGGATTCCGCTGCGGGTGAAGGCCTCGCAGGCCGTTTCGCGCCACGAGGCTTTCGCCGGCAGCGTGCCACTGGCCAAGCTGCCGCGTCTCGCGGCCAGCCTGGTGCAGAGTGAGGGCACGTTGCAGGTCGAGCTGCAGGCGACACGCGACGGCGAAGGGCAGGACTGGCTGCACGGAGAGATCCGGGGTCGCCTGCCGCTGACCTGCCAGCGAGGCCTGCACGCCTTCGACTGGGACTGCGACGTGGCCCTGTCGCTGGCGCTGGTCGAGAGCGAGGCTGAAGAGGAACAGCTGCTGCAGGACACCGAGTCGTACCGGGTCGAGGACGACGAGCTGCCCCTGCGGGACCTGGTCGAAGACGAGGTGTTGCTGGCCTTGCCGATGACGCCGCGCTGCGAAGACCCGGATTGTGTGAAGCGGCTGGTGAAGAAGTAGAATACGCGCCCTTTTTGACCCCCCCCTTGGGGTGGGGTACCAGGAGTTTCAAATGGCTGTTTCAGATTCCAAAAAATCGCGTGCCTACCGCGGCCACCGCCGCGCGCACCAGAAGCTGTCGAAGCCGACGCTGTCGGTCGATCCGACCTCCGGTGAGACACACCGCCGCCATCACGTCACCGCCGACGGTTACTACCGCGGCAAGAAGGTGATCGAGACGGCGACGCCCGAGCCCGAGGCCGGCGCGGAGTAGGGCGCCACGGGCGCTCCGCCCCTGGCGCTCCGGGACGGTACTCGATCCGTCCCTCCAGAGAATCATGACCGAACCGGTCACGCTTTCCGTTGACGCGATGAGCGGCGACCACGGCCACGCCGTGGCCGTGAAGGCGGCCGCGCTGGTGTTGCGCGACCGTCCGCAGCTCCAGCTGATCCTGGTCGGCGACGAGGCCGAGCTGAGGAAATCGCTCGCCGCGAACCACCTGGCCGGCGACAGCCGCGTCACCGTCCAGCACGCCAGCGAAGTGGTCGGCATGCACGAGCTGCCGTCCAAGGTGCTGCGCACCAAGAAGGACTCGTCGATGCGCGTTGCCATCGACCTGGTCAAGGAAGGCCGCGCGCAGGCCGCGATCTCGGCCGGCAACACCGGCGCGCTGATGGCCACCGCGCGCTTCGTGCTGAAGATGCTGCCCGGCATCGACCGCCCAGCCATCATCACGGCAATCCCCTCGGTCGACGGCCACACCTACATGCTCGACCTCGGCGCCAACGCCGAGTGCAACGGCGAGCAGTTGTTCCAGTTCGCGGTGATGGGCTCGGCCCTGGTCACCGCGGTCAACGGCATCGAGCGGCCGCGCGTCGCGCTGCTCAACATCGGCGAGGAAGAGATCAAGGGCAGCGACGCCATCAAGCAGGCGGCCGCCCTGATCGCGGCGGCCGGCCTCAACTATGTCGGCTTCGTCGAGGGCGACGACATCTTCATGGACCCGGTGGACGTCGTCGTCTGCGACGGCTTCGCCGGCAACGTCGCGCTGAAGACCGGCGAGGGCGTGGCCAAGCTCATCACCAAATTCCTCAAGGAAGAGTTCTCGGCCAATTTCCTGCACAAGCTGGCCGCCATCGCCGCCTATCCGGCGCTGAAGAACCTCGGCCGGCGCATCGACCCGCGCCGCCACAACGGCGCCAGCTTCCTCGGCATCAACGGCGTCGTCATCAAGAGCCATGGCGGCACCGACGCGCTCGGCTTCGCCAACGCCATCAAGGTCGGGCTGGAAGAGGTCCACCAGAACCTGCCGGCGCGCATCAGCGCGCTGATGGGGACGATGCTGGTGCCGGCGCCGCCTGCGCCGAAGGCCGCTGCGAACGAGTAGCTGCGGCTACTTGACCAGTTGGTTGAGGTCGAAGATCGGCAGCAGGATCGCCATCACGATCAGGAAGACCAGGCCGCCCATGATCACCACGAGCGCCGGCCCGAGCGCCGCCATCACGGCGCCGACCAGCGTCTCGACCTCGCGCTCCTGCTGCTCGGCGGCGCGGTCGAGCATCTCGTCGAGCCGGCCCGACGCCTCGCCGCTGGCGATCAGGTGCAGCGTGATCGGCGGGAACAGCCCGCTCTCGGCCAGCGACTTGTTGACGGCCGCGCCCTCGCGTACCCGCATCGTGGCCGTCTCGATCGCATCCCGCATCGGCAGGTTGGACACGACTTGCGCGCCGATGCGCATGGCGTCGAGGATCGGCACGCCACTGCCGAACAGGATGCCCAGTGTCCGGGTGAAGCGGCCCGTATTGTTGCTGCGGATCACCGGGCCGACCAGCGGCAGGCGCAGGTGAAGCGGTGCACGCGGCGCTTGAACTCGTCGCTCCGCATGGCCTGGCCGAAGGCGATCAGCGCGACCGCGCCGAGCACCAGCAGCCCGAGCCCGTACTCGCGCAGGAAGTCCGACAGCGCGATCAGCCCGCGCGTCAGCAGCGGCAGCTGCGCGTCGAGGTCGGCAAACACCGCGATGATCTTCGGCACCACGTAGGTCAGCAGCGCGGTGACGATGGCAATCGAGAACACCACCAGGAAGGCCGGGTAGATCGCGGCCACCAGCACCTTCTGCTGCAGCACCTGGCGACGCTCGACGTAGTCGGCCAGGCGCTCGAGCACGCCATCGAGCTTGCCGGACGATTCGCCGGCCTCGATGGTCGCGCGGAACAGCGGCGGGAACACGCTGGGGAATTCGGCCAGGGCCTGGGCCAGGGTCTTGCCCTCGACCACGCCGCTGCGCACGCCGAGCGTGACGCGCTTGACGTTCTTCTGTTCCGCCTGCTGGCCGACGGCCGCCAGCGCCTCGTCGAGCGGCAGGCCGGAGCGGGCGAGGGTGGCGAGCTGGCGCGTGAACAGCGTCAGCTCGGCGTGGCTCCAGCCGCCGCGCTGGAACAGCGCGCCGCGTCGCGCGGCCTGCGCCTCGGCGACCTCGTTGACGGTGAGCGGCGTCAGGCCGCGGTCGCGCAGCATGCCGCGCACCTGGCGTGGCGTGTCGCCTTCAAGCAGGCCCTTGGACTGGCGCCCGCGCGCGTCGAGCGCGGTGAACTCGTAGGCCGGCACTCTATTCTTCGATCGTCACGCGCAGCACTTCGCGCAGCGTCGTCATGCCGGCCAGCACCTTGTTGCGGCCGGACTGCAGGATGCCGGGGCTGGCCTCGCGCGCCACCTGCTCGAGCGCCTGCTCCGAGGCGCCATCGTGGATCATGGCCTCGAGCTTGCGGTCCACTTCGATGATCTCGTGGATGCCGCTGCGGCCGAGGAAGCCGGTATGGCGGCACTGCGGGCAGCCGACCGGCTTGTACAGCGTGATCGGCTTCTTCGGGTCGACGCCGAGGTGCTCGCGCTCGGCGACGCTGGCCGGGTACGGCTGCTTGCAGTGGCGGCACAGCTGGCGCACCAGGCGCTGGGCGGCGAGGCCGACCAGCGACGAGGAGATCTGGTACGGCTCGACGCCCATGTCGCGCAGGCGCGTGACCGCGCCGACCGCGGTGTTGGTGTGCAGCGTGGACAGCACGAGGTGGCCGGTCTGGCTCGCCTGCATCGCGATCTGCGCGGTCTCGAGGTCGCGGATCTCGCCGACCATGACGACGTCCGGGTCCTGGCGCAGGATCGCGCGCAGGCCGCGCGCGCGAAGGTCATCTCGACCCTGGTGTTGACCTGGGTCTGGCCGATGCCGTCAATGTAGTACTCGATCGGGTCCTCGACCGTCATGATGTTGCGCGAGTGGTCGTTCAGCACCGCGAGGCCGGAGTACAGCGTCGTGGTCTTGCCGGAGCCCGTCGGGCCGGTGACCAGCAGCACGCCGTACGGGCGGTTGATGACGCGCTTGAGCGTCTCGATCTGCGCCGCGTCGAGCCCGAGGTGCTCGAGGTCGAGCCGCTCGGCCTGCTTGTCGAGGATGCGCAGCACCACGCGCTCGGCGCTGGCGCCGGTCGGGATGGTGGAGACGCGCACGTCCACTTTTCTTCCGCCGAAGGCGCGCGAGATGCGCCCGTCCTGCGGCAGGCGCTTCTCGGCGATGTCCAGCTTGGCCATGACCTTGATGCGCGACACGATGCGCGGCGCCAGCATCCGCGGCGGGCTCATCACCTCGCGCAGCACGCCGTCCACGCGGAAGCGGATGGTCAGGCGGTTCTCGAAGGTCTCGATGTGGATGTCCGAGGCATTTTCCTTGATCGCCTCGATCAGCAGGCCGTTGATGAACTTGATGATCGGAGCGTCGTCACTGCTCTCGAGCAGGTCCTGCTTCTCGGACAGCGCCTGCGTGATGGCGTCGAGGTCGGCTTCCTCGGTATCGAGTCCGTCCATGAGCCCGGCGGCCGCGCCGGTCTGGCCCTCGTACGTCCGCTGCAGCAGCGCGTCGAATTCCTGCGCGCTGATGTTCTGCACGCGCACCGGGCGCTGCACGAAGCGCTGCGTCTCCTGGATGGCGTCGAGCGCGACGCCCGGGCGGCAGGCGACGGCGACGTGGTCGCCGCGATCCTCGGTGACGATCAGCCCGTGCCGCTTGGCGAAGGCGAACGGCGGGCGCTTCAAGGGGGCATCCATGCGGGCCTTACAGCTGCGTCGGCGCGTCCCCGCTCGGCGTTTCCTCGGCCGGCGCGTCGGGCGCCGGTGCTTCCTCGGCAGGCGGGGCCGCGGGCGGCGAGGCTTCGGGAACCGCTGGCGGTACGGGCTCCGGCGCGGGCGCAGGGGCGGCCTCGGCCGGCGCCTGCATCGGCACCAGCGCAGGCGGCGTGCCCTGGCGCTGGTAGTCCTCGTACTTGGGCAGCACCGGGATCGGCCCGCGCGGCAGGACGGAATTGCGCGGGCGGTTCTGCTGGTTGATCTGCGCCTCGCGCGCGGCGTCGTACTTGCGGCGCGTGTAGTAGTCCGCTTCCTGCACGTCGCGCAGGATCGCCGGGCGGATGAACAGCACCAGGTTGCGCTTGATCTTCTCGACCTTGCTGAACTGGAACAGCGCGCCGATCAGCGGGATGCGCGAGAGGAACGGAATGGAGTTGTCGGTCGTCACCACCTGGTCGTCGATCAGGCCGCCGAGCACCAGCACCTGGCCGCTGACCACCGTCACCGTGGTGTTCAGCGTGCGCTTGCTGGTCACCGGGTTGAGCGAGCTCGGGTCGCCCTGCAGCTGCGACACCTCGAGCGTCAGCTTCAGGTTGACGCTGTCTCCCTCGTTGATCTGCGGCGTGACGCCGAGCTTGAGGCCGACGTCCTTGCGCTGCGTGGTCTGGAAGGGATTGCCGCTGACGCCGCCGGTGGACGTGGTGTAGCTGCCGGTGGAGATCGACAGCTCCTGGCCGACCGACAGCTCCGACTCCTCGTTGTCGGTGGCGACGACCGAGGGCGTGGAGAGCACGTTGGTGTCGGTGTCGCCCTGCAGGGCCTTGAGGATGGCGCCGATGCTGGTGCCGCCGGGCCGGTTGTCGATGCCGCCGACGGCGGTCAGGCCGGTGCCGAGGCCGGTGCCGGCCGTCGTGCCACCCGTGATCGGCAGGGCGCCGGTGGCGGCGCCGGCCGCGCTGATCAGCGTCAGCGTGCTGGGGTCGAGGATGCCGGCCGCGGCGATGCGGTTGTCGTTGAACACCGCCCAGTCGAGCCCGAGCTGCGCCGACTTCGCCGCCGACACTTCGGCGATGACCGCCTCGACCAGCACCTGCGAGCGCTTGATGTCGAGCTGCGCGATGACGTTGCGGATCGCCTTCATCGACTTCGGCGAGCCGGTGATGACCAGGGCGTTGGTGTCCTTGTCCGCGATGATGCGCGTGCGGCCGTCGCCGCCGCCGGCCGGCGCCGCGCCCGGTGCCGCGCCGGTCTTCGCCGCCGCGTCGGCCTGCTGCGCGTAGCCTTCGAGGATCGGCGCGAGGTTCTCGGCGCTGGCGTGGCGCAGGTAGACCACCTGGGTGGCGCCGTCGTCGGACAGCGGCACGTCGAGCTGGGAGATGATGTCGAGCAGCTTCTGGCGCTCGGACTTGTCGCCGCCGATCAGCACGGAATTCGAGCGTTCGTCGGCAATGACCGTTGCCGGCCTGACCGCGGGATCGGACTGCTTGTCCTGCTGCGTGAGCGTGGTGAGGATGCGCACCACCTCGGACGCGCCGGCGTGGACGAGCTTGACCATCTCGACCTCACGGTCGCCGGTGCGGTCGATCTGCTCGATCAGCCGGCCCAGGCGCTGAACGTTGGCCGCGCGGTCCGAGATGATCAGCATGTTCGACGGGCCGTAGGCGACGAGGTGGCCCCACTGCGGCACCAGCGGCCGCAGGATCGGCACCAGCTGCGCGGCCGACACGTTCTGGATCTCGTAGACGTGCGTGACGACGTCGTCGTCGGGCCGGCCGGCGCCGCTCGACAGCGCCGCACCGCCTTCCTGGCGCGCGGTGCTGTCCTGCACGATCTTGATCACCGACCCCGCCGGCACCGCCGCGTAGCCCTTGACCGCGAGCACGGCGAGGAAGGTCTCGTAGACCGCGGCCGACGACATCGGCTTGGACGAGATCACCGTGACCTTGCCCTTGACGCGCTCGTCGACGATGAAGTTCTTGCCGGTGACCTCGCTGACCGTGGTGATCAGCGTGTTGATGTCGGCGTCCTTCAGGTTCAGCGTGGTCGCGCCCCAGGCTGGCGCGGCGAGGCCGAACAGCAGGGCGAACAGCAGTTGGCGGCGTTTCGTCACTGGCTCAGGTTGATGCTGATGTTCTGGGACTGCCCGCCTCGCTCCACCACGAGGTTCACCTGGCCGGCTTGGCTCAAATCTCCGAGCATTTGCAACGCCTTGGCAGGGTCGTCCAATTGTACGCCATTGACCGACGTGACCAGGTCACCCGGGCGCAGGCCGGCAGCGGAGAAAGCACTGCGATCGCGGCCGGGGTATACCCGATAGCCCTTCAGTTGTCCGCCGACGTTGGCCGGCTGGATGCGCACGTACTCGGACGCCCTGGAGGGATCCTTCAGCACCTCGTCGCGGACCTGCGCCAGCGGCGGCGGACCCGACGCGGCGGGACGCTCCTCGAGTTGCGCCACCGGGGGCGCGAGGCTGTCGCCGCCGGTGCCCGGCAGGTCGCGCTCGAGCCGCAGCGTCTCCAGGCGGCCGTTGCGCGACAGGATCACGCGGTCCGGAAAGATCGCCTGCAGCGTCACGCCGCGGCCGACGTCGTCGCCAATCGCGTAGCTGCGCTCTTCGCCGTTCTGGCTGATCAGCGCGCGCGAGAATTGCTCACGGTCGTCGGCCAGCAGGCCGATCAGCGTCAGGTTCAGCGGTGTGTCGGGCGCGGCCAGCAGCGAGGCGTCGCCGGTCGCCGGCGCCACATAGCTGCCGAACAGGCCCGCGGCTGCAGCGGCCGCGGCTTCGGGGGTGTCGGTGGGGCGCGAGGTGGCCGGCGCTGCCGGTGGCGGCTGCCAGCGCGCCGACTCCGGCACCGGCACCAGCGTCCACGCCAGGTCGGCCGCGGCGCGGCCGAGCAGGATCGCGAACAGCGCGACGGCGAGCGCCGGCAGGTGGCGGCCGTAGCGCTGAACCAGCGCGCTGGCGCCGCGCATCCAGGAGTCGGAAACGCTCGAAACAATGGCCATGGAGGTCACGCGGCATGATAACCCGCCGTGTTAACGTTCAGCCCGGCGCACGGGCTCGAGTCGGGGGAATTCGGGGGCATGAGCAACAAGGCGACCCGCATGCTGGTGCGGCTCGGGATCAGCCTGGTGCTGTTCCTCTGGTTCATGCTGCACACCTCCGGCGCCTTCGAGTCGCGGCTGCTGACCACGCTCGAGAACCTGACCTACGACAACCGCCTGCGGCTGTCGGCTGCCGAAGGGGTGGACCCGCGCGTCGTCATCGTCGACATCGACGAGAAGAGCATCGGCGCCGAAGGGCAGTGGCCGTGGCCGCGCGACAAGCTCGGCCGGCTGGTGACCGAGCTGTTCGACACCTACCACGCCAAGGTCGTCGGCTTCGACATACTGTTTTCCGAACCGGATCGCGCCTCGGGCCGCGAGCTGTTCGACCGCCTCGCCACCGGGTCGCTGGCCGACCTGCCGGGATTCGCCGAGCGCGCCGAGGCGGCGCGCAGCGAGCTCGACACGGATCGCATGCTGGCCGACGCCATCCGCGGTCGTGCGGTGGTGCTCGGCTACGTGTTTCGCGCGCCCACCGGGGCGGAAAGCGGCGACCCGGGGTTGCCCGGTCCGGTGCTGATCGACAAGGTCACGGCCTCGCAGTTCAGCATCAACTTCCCCCGGCCCGAGACGTTCACGCCGAACCTGCCGGTGCTGCGCGAGGCGACGCCGCATGCGGGCTTCTTCGACCTGCCGACGCTGGACGCCGACGGCGTGGTGCGCGACGCCCCGCTGATGCAGGAATATCGTGGCCAGTTGTATCCGTCGCTGGCGCTGGAGGTGTTGCGCGTGGCGCTCGGCGCTCCGGCGGTGCAGCTCGAATTCGACCCGCCGGAGGCCAGGGCCGGCCTGAACCTTGAGCGCCTGCGCGTCGGTGAAGCGGCACTCCCGGTCGATGAGAGGGCGTCGGTGCTGGTGCCGTACCGCGGACGCCAGTTCAGCTTCCCGTACGTGCCGGCGACCGACGAGCTGAATCGCCGCGCCGACCCGAAGGTGCTCGAGGGCGCGATCGTGTTCATCGGCACGACGGCGCCGGGACTGAAGGACCTGCGCAGCACGCCGGTGGGCCCGGACTACCCGGGCGTCGAGGTGCACGCCAACATCGTCTCGGGCGCGCTCGACGGGCGCATCAAGCAGCGCGCGCCGTATTACTCGGGCATGGAGGCGGTGACGCTGCTGGCGCTCGGCGTGCTGCTGGCCTGGCTGTTCCCCAAAGTCACGGCGGCCTGGGCGGCGATCGTGGTCATCGGCCTGATCGCCGCGGGCACCGTGCTGTCGGTGGTCGTGTGGAATACCGCCAACGTCGTCATGCCGACCGGCGTGCCGGTCACCTACACGCTGGTCGTGTTCCTGGCGCAGGTGATGTACGGCTATTTCATCGAGGCGAGGCGCGCGCGCGACACCGCCAGGACCTTCGGCCAGTACGTGCCGAAGGAGATCGTCGAGGAGATGGCCGCCAGCAACCTGCAGATCTCGATGGAGGGCAAGAGCCAGGAAATGACGGTCTTGTTCTCCGACGTGCGCAGCTTCACCACCATCTCGGAGCAGTTCAAGGACCGGCCGACGGAATTGTCGGAGCTGATGAACAATTTCCTGTCGCCGCTGACCGAGATCATCCAGAAGCACCGCGGCACCATCGACAAGTACATGGGCGACTGCATCATGGCGTTCTGGGGCGCGCCGCTCGACGACAAGGACCACGCCACCCATGCGCTGCAGGCCGCGATCGAGCTGCCCAAGGCGATGCGCGCCCTCGACGGCGAGTTCGCCCGGCGCGGCTGGCCGCCGCTGCACATCGGCGTGGGGCTCTCCACCGGCAACATGCGCGTCGGCAACATGGGCTCGGCGTTCCGCGTCGCCTATACCGTGATGGGCGATCCGGTGAACCTGGGCTCGCGCGTCGAGGGCCTGACCAAGGAATACGGCGTCACCGTGATCTGCAGCGAGTTCACGCGCGCAGCCGGGCCCGCGGACTGGTCGTATCGCGAGCTCGACCAGGTGCGCGTCAAGGGCAAGGAAGTGCCGGTGTCGATCTACGAGCCGATGGGCCCGAAGGACGCGCTCGACGCGGCCGTGCGCCAGGACATGGCGCGCCACCGCGGCGCGCTGAAGCAGTTCCGCGCGCAGAAGTGGGACGAGGCCGAGGCTGAATTTTTCTCGCTGTCGCGCGGTCCGAACCCGCACAAGGTGTACGAGATCTTCCTGGAGCGCATCGCCTACTACCGCAAGAACCCGCCGGGCGAGAAATGGGACGGCGTGTTCACGTTCAAGACGAAATAACATGAAGAAACCAAGCTTCGACTGGCAGGACCCGCTGCGGCTCGACGAGCAGCTGACCGACGAGGAGCGTGCCGTGCAGGCGGCGGCGCGCCAGTACGCGCAGAAAAAGCTCATGCCGCGCGTGCGTGACGCCTTCCGCGAGGAAAGGCCCGAACCGAAGCTGATCCGCGAGTTCGGCGACCAGGGCCTGCTCGGCGTGTCGCTCGAGGGCCACGGCTGCCCGGGCGGCAACCACGTCATGTACGGGCTCGTCGCGCGCGAGATCGAGCGCGTCGATTCGGGCTACCGCTCGGCGCTGTCAGTGCAGTCGAGCCTGGTCATGTACCCGATCCACGCCTACGGCAGCGAGGCGCAGAAGAAGAAATACCTGCCCAAGCTCGCCAGCGGCGAGCTGATCGGCTGCTTCGGGCTGACCGAGCCGGATTTCGGCTCGGACCCGGGCGGCATGCGCACGCGCGCGAAGAAGACCAAGTCGGGCTGGTCGATCTCGGGCGCCAAGAACTGGATCACCAATTCGCCGATCGCCGACATCATGGTGGTGTGGGCCAAGGACGAAGGCGACGTCATCCGCGGCTTCATCCTGGAGCGCGGCATGAAGGGCATCGTCACGCCCAAGATCGAGGGCAAGTTCAGCATGCGCGCCTCGCCGACCGGCATGATCCAGATGGACGAGGTGGCGGTGCCGGACGAGAACCGCCTGCCGAACGTCGAGGGCCTCAAGGGGCCGTTCGGCTGCCTGAACAAGGCACGCTACGGCATCGCCTGGGGCGCGATGGGCGCGGCCGAGTTCTGCTGGCAGGCCGCACGCGACTACACGATGGGGCGCAAGCAGTTCGGCCGGCCGCTGGCGGCCAACCAGCTGATCCAGAAAAAGCTCGCCGACATGCAGACCGAGATCACGCTGGGCCTGCACGCCGTGCTGCGGCTCGGCCGGCTGTTCGACGAGGGCCGCGCCACGCCGGAGATGGTGTCGCTGCTCAAGCGCAACAACGCCGGCAAGGCGCTCGACATCGCGCGCGCCGCGCGCGACATGCACGGCGGCAACGGCATCGTCGACGAGTACCACGTCATCCGGCACCTGGTGAACCTCGAGACGGTCAACACCTACGAGGGCACGCACGACATCCACGCGCTGATCCTCGGCCGCGCGCAGACCGGCATCGCCGCGTTCTAGTTTTTTTCGGCGTAGGATGGCGGGGCCGCGCGACGCGGCGCTTGCAGGAGACAGCCGATGGCGGACTACCTGGGTCAGATCAAGAAACTGGTTGCGCGCTACGAAGTCGAAGCCCGCAAGCAGATCAAGAAATTGCAGGGCCGCGCGAAGAAGCAGTTGCCGCGCCGCCGCCAGCAGCTGCTGGCCGCCGTGCGCCGCCTGCGCAAGGTCGTCAACGCGCAGCTCGGCGCGCTGGAACGGCGCTTGAGGGCGGCGAAAGCTCGCTAAGCCACCGCTGGCTCAGCCGAGCCAGCGCTTCAGCCAGTCCTGCACGGTCTCGTGCCACTGGACGCTGTTGGCTGGCTTGAGCACCCAGTGGTTCTCGTTGGGAATGTAGAGGAAGCGGCTCTCGATGCCGCGCCGCTGCAGCGCCGTGAACGCCGACAGGCCCTGGGTGTAGGGGATGCGGAAGTCGAGCCCGCCGTGGACCACCAGCATCGGCGTGCTCCAGCGCGCGACGTGGTTGACCGGGTTGAAGCGCTCGTAGTGCTCCGCCTTCTCCCAGGCTGTGCCGCCGTGCTCCCACTCGTCGAACCACAGCTCCTCGGTCTCGTAGCTCATCGCGCGGCTGTCGAAGATGCCGTCGTGGTTGACCAGGCACTTGAACGCGCCCTGCCAGTTGCCGGCGATCCAGTTGACCATGTAGCCGCCGTAGGACGCGCCCAGCGCGCAGGCGCGTGAGCCGTCGAGGAACTTGTACGACGCCAGCGCGTGGGCCCAGCCTTTCTGCAGGTCGACCAGCGGCTTGCCGCCCCAGTCGCCCGAGATGGCATCGGAGAAGGCCTGGCCGTAGCCGGTCGAGCCGTGGAAGTCGATGAACACCGACGCGTAGCCCGCGCCGGCGTAGGTCTGCGGGTTCCAGCGGTAGTGGAAATGGTTGCCGAAGCTGCCCTGCGGACCGCCGTGGACCAGGAACGCGACCGGGTACTTGCGCCCGGCCACGTAGTTGGCCGGCTTCATGACGTAGCCGTAAACGGTCTCGTCGCCGGCGCCCGCGAACCTGAACTGTTCGAACTCGCCAAGCGCGCGCTGCGCCAGCAGCGGCTCGTTGTGGTGCGTGAGCTGCGTCGCCGGGCCGCCGGCGGCGGCGATGCTGAACAGCTGTGCCGGCGAGCGCAGCGTGTCGAGCGCGTAGACCACGGTCTGCGCGCCGGCGTCGAAGCCGTTGACCGTGCCGCCCTCGGCCAGCTTCCTCACCGCGCCGGAAGCCGCTTCGATCCCGAACAGCGGCGTCTGGCCGAGGTCGTCGGCGGTGGCGTACAGCGTGCGGCCGTCGGCCGACCATGCCAGCGCGCCGGGCGAGCGGTCCCAGTTGGCGGCGATTTCGCGCGCGGCGCCGCCGGCGAGTTCGCGCAGCATGATCCGGTTGCGGTCGGCTTCGAAGCCGCCGCGCTTCATCGAGCGCCAGGCCAGCGTCTTGCCGTCGGGCGACACGATCGGGGCCACGTCATAACCGGGATTCGGCGCGCTGAGGTTCTGCGGCTTGCCTGAGCCGTTCGCGGAGACGCGCCAGATGTCGGTGTTGGTGGACCAGGCCTCGGTCTTGCCGGCGATGCGCGCCGTGAAGAACAGCGTGCGGCCATCCGGTGAGAAGGTGAATTCTTCGTCGCCGCCGAACGGCTTGGTCGGCACGTCGCCGTCGATGCCCCGGGTCAGCAGTTTCGGCGCGGCCGCGGGCGCCGCGAGGTCGGCCAGGAACAGCTGCGAGCGCGTGCCGTTCTTCCAGGTGTCCCAGTGGCGCACGAACAGCTTGTCGTAGACCACGCCCTTGGCCTTGGACTTTTCCTTCTCCGCGAGCCGCGTCGCCGTGCAGGCCAGGTCCTTGCAGTCGGTGAATACTTCCAGCGCCACCGCGGCCTTGCGGCCGTCGGGCGCCAGGCGATACGCGCCGACGTCGAGCGCGAGCCGGGTGACCTGCTCGGCCTCGGCGCCGCGCGCGTCGAGCCGCCAGAGCTGCTGGCTCCCGGAACGCGTGGACAGGAAGTACAGGCGGCCGTCGCTGGACCAGCGCGGTGTGTTCGATTCGCTCCCGGGCGGCGTCACGCGGCGCGGCGCGGCGTCCTTCTGCGCCAGGTCCAGCAGCCAGATGCCGTTGACGCCCTTGTTCGCGTCGAGGTCGGTCTGGCGCAACTGGTAGGCGACCGTGCGGCCGTCCGGCGACAGGCGCGGGTCGCTGACGCGCTCGAGCGCGACCAGGTCGCGCGCGCTGAAGGGCTGGGGTGCCGCGGCGGCGGCGGCGGGCAACAGCAGGATGATGGCCGCGAGGGCGGATTTCATGACGCGTGCGTCCTCCGATGCGAAGGCGACTAGGGTAGGGGACTGCACGCCCGGAAGCTATACTCGCGCGGTTCTATTTCGGGGGAAACATGAACGCACCTGCTCCGGTCCCGCAGCTGACGGTTCGCGCCGTGCTGCTCTCCATCATCCTCGCCATGATCCTGGCGGCGGCCAACACCTACCTCGGCCTGTTCGCCGGCCTGACCATCGCCACGGCGATCCCGGCGGCGGTGGTGTCGATGGCCGTGCTGCGCGCGCTCGGCGGCGGCACCATCCTCGAGAACAACATCGTGCAGACCGGCGCGTCGGCGGCGGCCTCCATCGCGGCCGGCGTGATCTTCACGATTCCGGCGCTGGTGATCCTCGGCTACTGGCAGGACTTCAAGTACTCCTGGGTGTTCGCGATCGCGGGCCTCGGCGGCATCCTCGGCGTGCTGTTCTCGGTGCCGCTGCGCCGCTCGATGATCATCGACGAGCCGCTGCCCTTCCCCGAGGGCAAGGCCGCGGCGGAAGTGCTGAAGGCCGGCGCGAACCCGGGCCCCGGCGTGAAGATCCTCGCGCTGGCGGGCACCATCGGCGCCACGCTGAAGCTCATGGCCGAGAGCGGCTTCCGCATGATCGCGGACAACGCCTCCGGCGCCACGTTCTTCGGCAAGTACCTCGGCTACATGGGCATGAACCTGTCGCCGGCGCTGCTCGGCGTCGGCTACATCGTCGGCTTGAACGTCGGCATCGTCGTCGTGTCCGGCAGCATCCTGTCGTACAACATCGCGATCCCGATCTACCACGCCTTCTTCTTCGACCACGACCCGGCGCTGGCAGCAGCCATCGCCGCGCAGTGCGAGGGCGCGGCGGCCTGCATCGCGGGGAACATCCGCGGCGCGCAGATCCGCTACCTGGGCGTCGGCGCGATGCTGCTCGGCGGCATCTGGACGCTGTTCTCCATGCGCAAGTCGCTGTTGTCCGGCATCAAGAGCGGCATCGCCGCGACGCGCAAGGGCAGCGGCGCGTTGATCGCCGAGACCGAGCGCGACATCCCGATGAAGTGGATGCTGATCGGCTGCGTCGTCTTCATCCTGCCGCTGCTCGGGCTGTACCAGGCCATCGTCGGCGACTGGATGGTCAGCATTCCGATGGCGATCGTCATGATCGTCGCCGGCTTCGTGTTCGTGTCGGTGGCGGCGTACCTCGCCGGCCTGGTCGGCTCGTCGAACAACCCCGTGTCCGGCATGACCATCTCGACCATCCTGTTCGCCTCCCTGGTGCTGATGGCGCTGATGGGACCGACCGCGCCGCTCGGTCCGGTCGCCGCGATCATGATTGGCGCGGTGGTCTGTTGTGCCGCCGCCGTCGGCGGCGACAACCTGCAGGACCTCAAGGCCGGCTATCTGGTCGGCGCGACGCCCTGGAAGCAGCAGTTGATGCTCGCCATCGGCGCCGTGTCGTGCGCGCTGGTCATGGCGCCCGTGCTGAACCTGCTGGCCGCGGCCTACGGCATCGGCGTGGCGACGCCCGAGCATCCCAACCCGCTCGCCGCGCCGCAGGCCAACCTGATGGCGTCGGTGGCCAAGGGCATGTTCGGCGGCAAGCTGCCCTGGGACATGATCGCGATCGGCGCCGGCATCGGCGCGGCCGTGATCGCCCTCGACGAGTTCCTCAAGGCCCGCAAGGCGAAGTTCCGCGTGCCGGTGCTGGCCGCGGCCATCGGCATCTACCTGCCGCTGGAGCTCATGGTGCCGATCTTCCTCGGCGGCCTGCTCGCGCACATCGTCGAGCGCAGCCGCGGCGTGCTCGGCGCCGATCACGACACGCTGGACCGCGTGCATCGCCCGGGCGTGCTGTTCTCGGCCGGTCTCATCACCGGCGAGGCGCTCATGGGCATCCTGATCGCGATCCCCATCGTCGTGTCGGCCAAGGCCGACGTGCTCGCGCTGCCGGCGGTCCTGCACGGGGGCGCGTGGGTCGGATTGCCGCTGGTCGTCGCCGTCGGCTGGCTGCTCTACCGCACCGCGATGACGTCGAAGGCCTGAGCCGGGCGTGAGCGCCGTCATCGCAGCCCCGGAGGAGTGGTTCGGGCATCCGAAGGGGCTGTATGTCTGTTTCTTCACCGAGATGTGGGAGCGCTTCTCCTTCTACGGCATGAAAGCGCTGCTGTTCCTGTACCTGACCAAGTACCACCTGTTCGGCGACGCGCCGAGCTACGAGCTGCTCGGTGCCTACGGCGGGCTGGTCTACGCGGTGCCGATCTTCGGCGGTCTCGTGGCCGACCGCTGGCTCGGCATGCGCAAGGCCGTGGTGCTCGGCGGCGTGCTGCTGTGCCTCGGCCATTTCGGCATGGCGTTCGAGGGCGAGCAGGCGCGCATGGTGGACGGCGTCGCGGTGCAGGACACGGGCGCCCTGCAGGTGTTCTACCTGTCGCTGGCCCTGATCATCACCGGCGTCGGCTTCCTCAAGCCCAACATCTCGACCATCGTCGGCAAGCTGTATGCGCAGAACGACCCGCGGCGCGATTCCGGCTTCACGCTGTTCGTGGCCGGCATCAACCTCGGCGCGATGTTCGCGAGCGTGGTTTGCGGTTATGTCGGCGAGACTTACGGCTGGAAGTACGGCTTCGGCCTCGCCGGCGTCGGCATGCTGGCCGGCCTCACCGTGTTCCTGCTGGGCCAGCCGCACCTGCATGGCCACGCCGAGCCGCGCGACCCCGCGAAGCTGCGCGAAAAAATCGGCCCGTTCAGCCGCGAGCACGCGATCTATCTCGCCGCGCTGGTGGGCGTCGTGGTGATCTGGCAGTTGATCCAGCGCACCTGGACCGTGCAGGGCGCGATGCACCTGGTGAGCATCGTCATCGCGTCGTACCTGGCCTGGTTCCTGGCCACGCAGTGCACGCGCGAGGAGCGCGGCCGCATGCTGAGCCTGGGCGGGCTGATCCTGTTCGGCCTGGTGTTCTACACGCTGTACGAGCAGACCTACGGCTCGTGGGTCGCGTTCTCCGACCGCCTGATGGACAAGAACCTGCTCGGCTTCCAGATGACGGCGGGCGCGCTGACCTTCCTCGGCGCGTTCTTCATCGTCGCGCTGTCTCCGCTGTTCGCCTGGCTGTGGCCGTGGCTCGAGCGCCGTGGCCGCAATCCAAGCACGGCGATGAAGACCGTGCTCGGCGTCGTCTTCGGGGGCCTGGCCTACCTGCCGCTGATGGCGGCGGCGCAGGGCGCGGCCAGCGGCGTGCCGGCCAGCATCTGGTGGCTGGTCGGGGCTTATTTCCTGCTGGAGGTCGGCGAGGTCTGCCTGTACCCGATCGGCATCGCGGCGGTGACGACGCTGTCCGTCGCCCGCGTCATGAGCCTGATGATGGGCGTGTGGTTCCTCGGCACGGCGTACTCCGAGATCCTCGCGCACAGCGTGCTCGGCAAGCTGTCGGCTCTGGAGCCGGGGGAGACGGCGAGCGTCGCCGAAAGCGCCGCGAAGTATGGCGACCTGTTCACGCTGTCGCTCTGGATCGGCCTGGGGTCCGCGGTGGCCGCGCTGGCCTGCGTTCCCCTCATTCGCCGGGGCATGCACGGCGTCAAATAACCTCGCCATGGGCGAAGTCGTCCCGAGCGCGGCCCCTACAACCTACGCCCACTTGCGCCTGATGGAAAGGGGCGGCGCGCGCCCGGTTTGGCTATTATTTGGTCATGAGCGAGCTGGAACGCCAAGGTGCCCTGGATGTCGTCGTCGACGAGGCCAAGCCCCGCGTCAAGCAGCCGCCCCTGTTCAAGGTCGTGATGATCAACGACGACTTCACGCCGATGGAGTTCGTCGTCATGGTGCTGCAGTCCTTCTTCTATCACTCGCGCGAGAAGGCCGTGCAGATCATGCTGCAGGTGCACACCCAGGGCCGCGCCATTGCCGGCCTGTATCCGGCCGAGATCGCCGAGACCAAGGTGGCGCAGGTCAACGCGCACGCGCGCCGCCACCAGCACCCGCTGCTCACCGTCATGGAAAAGGCGTGAACCCGAAGCCGATTACTTTCGGGGCCGGAACGCGCTACGCTGCACGCACGGCATGAGCATTCTTTCGGAAGAGCTTCAAAAATCGCTGGATGCCGCGTTTCTTGCGGCGAGGACCGACGGTCACGATCTGCTGACGGTCGAGCATCTGCTCCTCGCCCTGTTGTCCGACACCAACGTCGCCGAAGTCCTCAACGCCACCGGCGCCGACCTCGAGTCGCTCGAAGCGGGCCTGCGCGACTACATCGCCAAGAACGTGCAGTCGCTGAAGGAGGAGGGCCGCGAAGTGCAGCCCACCTTGTCCTTCCAGCGCGTGCTGCAGCGCGCGATCTACCACGTGCAGTCGGCCGGCAAGAAGCAGGTCAGCACGCTCAACGTGCTGGTCGCGCTGTTCAGCGAGAAGGACACGCACGCCGTGTTCCTGCTCAACGAACAGGGCGTCACGCGCCTCGACATCGTCAACTACATCTCGCACGGCATCGCCAAGAACACGCCGGCGGCGCCCGAATCCGCGCCCGAGCAGGAAGAACGCGAGGGCGGGCCCGACAAGGCGCCCGGCAAGACCGCGCTCGAGCAGTTCGCCATCAACCTCAACGAGCGTGCCCGCAAGGGCATGATCGACCCGCTGATCGGCCGCGAGAACGAGATGGAGCGGCTGATGCAGACGCTGTGCCGCCGCCGCAAGAACAACCCGCTGCTGGTCGGCGAGGCCGGCGTCGGCAAGACCGCCATCGCCGAAGGCCTGGCCTGGCTGATCCACGAGGCCAGGGTGCCGGACCTGCTGAAGAACGGCGTGGTGTTCAGCCTCGATCTCGGCGCGCTGATCGCCGGCACCAAGTACCGCGGCGACTTCGAGAAGCGCCTCAAGGGTGTGCTGCACGAGCTGACCCAGATCAAGGGCGCAATCCTGTTTATCGACGAGATCCACACCATCATCGGCGCCGGCGCCGCCAGCGGCGGCGTCATGGACGCCAGCAACCTGCTCAAGCCGCTGCTGCAGTCCGGCGAGCTTCGCTGCATCGGCTCGACCACCTACCACGAGTTCCGGGGCGTGTTCGAGAAAGACCGGGCGCTGGCGCGGCGCTTCCAGAAGATCGACGTGCCGGAGCCGACCGAGGAAGAGACGCTGAAGATCCTGCGCGGGCTGCAGGCGCGCTTCGAGCAGCACCACAACGTGCACTACACGCGCGCCGCGCTGGAATCGGCGGTCAAGCTGTCGAGCCGCCACATCACCGACCGCCACCTGCCGGACAAGGCCATCGACGTGATCGACGAGGCCGCCGCGCGCCTGCGCCTGCTGCCGGAAGGGCAGAAGCGCCGCACCGTGAAGGTCAAGGACATCGAGGCGACGGTGGCGCGCATCGCGCGCATCCCGCCCAAGAGCGTGTCCGCCAACGACCGCGAGCGGCTGGCGGTGCTGGACCGCGACCTCAAGCTGGTGATCTTCGGCCAGGACGCGGCGGTGCAGCTGCTGTCGGCCAGCATCAAGCTGTCGCGCTCCGGCCTGGCCAACCCCGACCGCCCGATCGGCAACTTCCTGCTGGCCGGCCCCACCGGCGTCGGCAAGACCGAGGTCACGCGCCAGCTGGCGCAGCTGCTCGGCATCGAGCTGATCCGCTTCGACATGTCCGAGTACATGGAGCGCCACACGGTCAGCCGCCTGATCGGCGCGCCGCCGGGCTACGTCGGCTTCGACCAGGGCGGCCTGTTGACGGACCAGGTCCTGAAACATCCGCATGCGGTGGTGTTGCTGGACGAAATAGAAAAGGCACATCCCGACGTGTTCAACTTGTTGTTACAGGTCATGGACCACGGCACGCTGACCGACAACAACGGCCGCCACGTGGACTTCCGCAACGTCATCCTGGTCATGACCACCAACGCCGGCGCGCAGGAATCCTCGCGCCGCTCGATCGGCTTCTCCGAGCAGGACAACAGCACCGACATGCTGGAGGTCGTGCGCAAGACCTTCGCCCCCGAGTTCCGCAACCGGCTCGACGCCATCGTGCCGTTCGCGCCGCTGGGCAAGGAGTCGATCCAGCGCGTGGTCGACAAGTTCCTGCTCGAGCTGGAGGCGCAGCTGGCCGACAAGCAGGTCACGCTGCACGTGGACGACGCGGCGCGCCACTGGCTCGGCGAGCACGGCTACGACGAGAAGATGGGCGCGCGCCCGATGGCGCGCGTGATCCAGGAAAGCGTGAAGCGGCCGCTGGCGGAGGAGCTGCTGTTCGGCAAGCTCGCGCACGGCGGCGACGTGCACATCACCGTCAAGGACGACAAGCTCGAACTCGAGCTCGAGGCCAAAGAGTCCGCGGCCGCGACGGCCTGATTTTTCGAGACAGGGGAGATTCCAATGCAGGCAGCAATGCGGGGACTGTTCGCCGTCGGTGCGCTGGCGCTGGCCGGCACGGCAGGCGCGAAGGAAGAAACCACGCTCGGCCTCTCGGTGGAGGGCTCGACCCTCGGCGCCGGGATCTCCATCGGCATGCCGGTGGGCGAGAGCTTCAACGTCCGGGCCGCCTACCACGGCTTCACCTACGAGCTCGACGACATCGAGGACGACAGCGGCGCCACCTACGAAGGCGAGCTCGACCTCAAGTCGATGGGCCTGTTCGGCGACTGGCATGTGTTCGGCGGCGCTTTCCGCCTCACCGCGGGTTTCGCCTCGAACGGCAACGAGATCGGCCTGACGGGGATGCCCACGGGCGGGCAGTTCCAGGTTGGCGACTGCACCTACGAGTCGAACCCGGCGGATCCGCTGGCGGTCGACGGCACCGTGGAGTTCGCCAGCACCGCGCCCTACGTCGGCATCGGCTGGGGCGGCAACCTGAACGCCGAGCCCGGGTTCTTCATGACCCTCGACCTCGGCGTGCTGCTTTCCGGCTCGCCGGAGACCAGCCTCACCGGGCGCGGCCAGGCCCGCAACGCCAACCCCGGCCAACCGCTGTGCGGCGACGCCGTGACCTATCAGGATGTCTCGAGCTTCCCGGAGTTCCAGCAGGAAGTGCAGGACGCCGAGGACGAGGTCAACGCCGAGACCGAAAAGTTCGAGTTCTGGCCCAACGTCGCCATCGGCGTCGGCTGGCGGTTCTAGAAACACCGCGCCAAACAAAAACCCCCGCACTGCGGGGGTTTTTTGTTTGTAGGGCGGCATTCACATGCCGCCGTCGGCAAAGGATTGCCGACCTACTTGTCCCGGAACGTGATGCGGCCCTTGCTCAGGTCGTAGGGCGTCAGCTGCACCGTGACCTTGTCGCCGGTGAGGATGCGGATGTAGTTCTTGCGCATGCGTCCCGAGATGTGGGCCGTGACGATGTGGCCGTTGTCGAGCTTCACGCGGAACGTCGTGTTCGGCAGCGTCTCGGCGACGACGCCGTTCATCTCGATATGGTCTTCTTTTGGCATGCGCGGTAACGGCGACCTCGGGGATACGGGGCGCGCATTATAGACGTCAACCGGCGCGTTGCCACCCCGTGGCGCCCAGCACTTCGAGCGGACGGAAACCGCGCTTGTAATCCATGGTCGGCGACCCGGCCACCCAGTAGCCGAGGTACAGCCAGGGCAGGCCCAGCACTCGCGCGCGCTCGATCTCGGCCAGGATCATGAGCGTGCCGAGGCTGCGGCGCGCCTCCTCCGGCTCGAACCAGGAGTAGACCGCCGACAGTCCCTGCGGCACCCGGTCCACCACGCCGCCGGCGACCAGGCGCCCGCTGCGGTCGCGCGCGGCGATGATCTCCGCGCTGCTCCAGCTGCTCGTCAGGAAGGCATGGAACGCCTCGCGATCGTCGGGATCCATGCCGCCGCCCGGATGGCGCGCATGCAGGTAGCGGCGGTACAGCGCGTAATGCTCGTCGTCGAGCATGGATTCGAGCCCGATGCGCAGGTCGGCATTGCGCGCGCGGCAGCGGCGCTGGCCGCGGTCCGGCGCGAAATCGGCGACCGGCACGCGCACCGGCCGGCACTCCTGGCAGGCGCTGCACGCGGGGCGGTAGACGTAGTTGCCGCTGCGGCGGAAGCCGAGGTCGAGCAGCGCGCCGTAGCGCGCGGCGTCGAGCGGCAGCTGCGGGTCCACGAACACGCTGCGCGCCAGGCGCCGCTCGAGGTAGCTGCAGGCGTGCTCGGTGCCCAGCAGCAGCCGTGGGCGCGGGCCGGTCACGGCAGGTGCTCCTGCGGCGCCGGCACCTCGAGCTCGAAGCGCCAGCGGCCGGTGGGCGCGGGCTGCGCCACCGCCGCGCGCAGCCGGCCGAGGAACTGCTCGCGCGGAATTTCTACCGCGCCCAGCGTGGCGAGGTGCGGCGAGGAGATCTGGCAGTCCATCAGCTCGAAGTCCCAGGCGCGCAGCTGGCGGCACAGGTAGTGCAGCGCGATCTTGGAGCCATCGTCGATGCGCGAGAACATCGACTCGCCGTAGAAGGCGCGGCCCAGCGAGACGCCATACAGGCCCCCGGCCAGTTCGCGGTCCTGCCAGACCTCGATCGACTGCGCGTGGCCGCGCTCGTGCAGGTCCTGGTAGGCGTGCTTCATCTCGGTGCCGAGCCAGGTACCCCGGCCGCGCGCGCGCGGCCCGCTGCAGGCCTCGAGCACCGCCGGGAACGCCCGGTTCAGCGTGATCGCGTAGTCGTGGCGGCGCAGGCGGCGGGCGAGGCTGCGCGAGACGTGGAGTTCGGCGGGAAACAGCACGGCGCGCGGATCCGGGCACCACCACAGGATCGGCTCGTCCGGGTTGTACCAGGGGAAGATGCCCTGGGCGTAGGCGCTCAGCAGGCGCGTCGCCGAAAGGTCGCCGCCGATCGCGAGCAGGCCATTGGGATCGCGCATGGCCTGGTTCGGGGACGGAAACGGCTGGCGCGGGTTGCGCGGGTCCAGCCAGTGCAGCCGAATCGGGTTATCCATGGGCCGCCGTTTCGTGCCGGTACGCGCTGTGCTCCGCCAGTTGCGACTGGTGTCGCGCCACCGCCGATCGCTCCTCGGCGAGGAACGCAGACACCGCCGCGGCAAGCCGCTCATCGGCGAGCCGGTGAGCCGAGCGCGTCAGCACCGGCTCGAACCCGCGGGCCAGCTTGTGCGGACCCTGGGTTCCGGCGTCGAATCGCGACAGGCCTTCGGCGAGGCACAGCTCGATGCCTTGATAGTAACAAGTCTCGAAATGCAGGCCGCGGTACTTTTCCGCGCAACCCCAGTGCCGTCCGTACAACGTGTCGCCGCCGGCCACGGTCAGCGCCACCGCCATCGGCTCGACGCCGCCGTCGAAGCCCAGCACCAGGCGCAGCGGCGTGCCGGCGCGCCGGCCGTAGTCGAGGAAGAACCCGGGCGTGAGGTACGGCGGCTGGCCGCGCTCCTCGTAGGTGTTGGCGTAGAGCGCGAACACCCGCGCCCACTGCGCCTCGTCGAGCTCGTCGCCCCGGCGCCACTCGAAGCGGATGCCGGCCTCGGCCACCTGGCGCCGCTCGCGGCGGATCTTCTTGCGCTTGTCGTGCGCGAGGAGGGCCAGGAACTCGTCGAAGCTGCCCGCCTCACGGCGATGCCAGTGGAACTGCACGTCGTGGCGCGCCAGCCAGCCGGCGTCGGCCGCGGCCTGCGCGTCCGTGTCGTCGAGGAACAGCGCGTGCAGCGAACTCATGCCGGCGTCGCGCCAAAGGCGTTCTACCGCGGCCAGCAAGGCCGCACGCGCGGCGGCATCGCGCGCCCCGAGCCGCGGGCCGGCGGCCGGCGTGAACGGAATCGCGCATAACAATTTCGGGTAGTAGGGGACGCCCAGCTGCTGGGCGGCGCGCGCCCAGCCGAAGTCGAACACGAACTCGCCGTAGGAATGGCGCTTGCGGTACAGCGGCATCGCCGCGACGACTCCCGCGTCGTCCTCGACCACCAGGTGGCTCGGCTCCCAGCCCGCGTGCGGACCGACGCAGCCGTGGTCCTCGAGCGCCTTCAGGAAGGCGTAGCGCGTGAACGGGTAGCTGGCGGGGAACAGCGCATCCCACTGCGCTTCCGGAATCTCACCCAAGCGAGCAACGTGCCGGGCCCGCATCCGGGGAGGGTCATCCATGAACCATTGTAGGAGCGACGGCCCTGCAGGCCGTCGCTCCGAACGAGGATCAGTTGAACGTGACCGGCGGGCTCGGCAAGTCGCGCAGCACCCACTGGACACAGGCGTCGTGCTCGAACGAGCTGATGCGCGGGTCGTCGGTGCCGATGGGGCCGGCCTCGGTCAGGCGGCCGTCGCGGTCGAACCGGATGCTGGCGCCTGCGGTCACGACCCTGACTTCGTCTTCGGACTCGTCGGTCACCGTAATCTGGACGTAGCGCACCCGCCGCTCGGCGTACTCCGGCAGCTTGCCCACGCCGGCGGCGACCTTGGCGGCCTGGTCGGGCGAAAACTCGCGCAGGCCCCCGTCGGGGGTCAGCACGAGGTGGTGGACTTCGTGTGTGGTGCCCATGGGGATCATCTGGAGGTTTTTCCACGATTTTCAACAGGGTAAGCGGTTATACTTTTCGCCCATGGCGGCTAAATCACAGGCGATTGCCAACAGTGCGGGACGCCTGGAGCGCTTGCTGCGCGAAGTGGCGCTGTGGGGGACGGCCAGCGTCGCCCTCATCCTGCTGGTGGCGCTGTTCAGCTACGCCCCCGAAGATCCCGGCTGGTCCTCCAGCGGCGGGGGCGGACCCGTGCAAAACCTGATCGGACCCACCGGGGCCTGGTTGGCCGACGTGCTGCTGTCGCTGGCGGGCTACGTCGCCTATGCGCTGCCCGTCATGGTGTTCCTGATGGGACTCATCCTGTACCGCGGCCGCATCGAGGGCGACATGCTGCAGATCGCCCCCGCCTGGCGCGCGCTGGCGCTGCTGCTGTCGGCGCTCGCGCTGATGGCGCTGGCCTCGCTGCACGTCGGCGGCGACCACGCCTGGGTGCCGCAGGGTTCGGGCGGGATCGGCGGCGCCATGATCGCCTCGATGCTGAAGACCGTGCTGAATCCGGTCGGCGCGACCCTGTTGTTGCTTGCCTTCCTGCTGGTGGCCCTGCCGCTGGCGCTGATTTTCTCGTGGCTGTCGGTGCTCGACCGCGTCGGCGGCTGGGTGCTGGCCGGCGGCCGTGGCCTGATCGCGCGCCAGGCCGCCGCGCGCAAGGAGCGCGAAGAGACCGCCGTCGAGCGCCAGCGCCTGCAGCCGCAGGTGTCGGCCATCAACGCGCTGGAGATGGCAATGGTGCAGGGCCGCGACCGCCTGCGCGATGCGGAGCGCGACCGGGACGAAAAGAAAAAGAAGAAGAAGGCGCCGAGCGCACGCGCCGAGAGCCAGATGGCGTTGCCGATCGAGACCAGCAAGGGCGCCGAGGTGCCGGCGTTCACCGGCAACCCGCTGCCGCCGCTGGACATGCTCGACCCGCCGGCGCCGGCCTCGCTCGGCTACAGCGCCGAGGACCTCGAGCGCATCTCGCGCGAGGTCGAGCAGCACCTGAGGGACTTCGGCGTCGAGGCCAAGGTGGTCGCGGCGCAGCCGGGTCCCGTGGTGACGCGCTTCGAGCTGCAGCCGGCGCCCGGGGTCAAGGGCAGCCAGGTCAGCAACCTGGCCAAGGACCTGGCGCGGGCGCTGTCGGTCTCGAGCGTGCGGGTGATCGAGGTGATTGAGGGCAAGTCGGTCATCGGCCTCGAGATCCCGAACCAGAAGCGCGACATCGTCATGCTGTCCGAGATCCTCAACGCCTCGGCCTACGCCGGCTCCGTCTCGCCGGTGACGCTGGCGCTGGGCAAGGACATCGCCGGCGATCCCGTGATCGTGGACCTCGCCCGCATGCCCCACCTCATGGTCGCGGGCACCACCGGCTCGGGCAAGAGCGTGGCCATCAACGCCATGATCCTGTCGATGCTGTACAAGGCCACGCACCAGCAGCTGCGCTTCATCTTCATCGACCCGAAGATGCTCGAGCTGTCGGTCTACGAGAGCATCCCGCACCTGCTCACGCCGGTCGTCACCGACATGAAGGACGCCGCCAACGCGCTGCGCTGGTGCGTCGCCGAGATGGAGCGCCGCTACCGGCTGATGACCGCGCTGGGCGTGCGCAACATCGGCGGCCTCAATCGCAAGGTGGAGGAGGCGGCGGCGAAGAAGCAGCCGCTGAAGGATCCGCTGTACGCGCCGCCGGCCGCGCAGCCGGGCGAGGATGCGCCGCCGCCGGGCGAGGCGCCGGACCTGCAGCTGATGCCGAACATCGTGGTCGTGATCGACGAGCTGGCCGACATGATGATGGTGGTCGGCAAGAAGGTCGAAGAGCTGATCGCGCGGCTGGCGCAGAAGGCCCGCGCCGCCGGCGTGCACCTGATCGTCGCCACGCAGCGGCCGAGCGTGGACGTCATCACCGGCCTGATCAAGGCCAACATTCCCTCGCGCATCGCCTTCCAGGTGGCCTCGCGCGTGGACTCGCGCACCATCCTCGACCAGATGGGCGCGGAGACGCTGCTCGGCCACGGCGACATGCTCTACCGGCCGATTGGCGCCAGCCAGGTGCAGCGCGTCCACGGCGCCTTCGTTGGCGACGAGGAAGTGCACAAGGTGGTGAAGTACCTGCGCCAGGTCGGCGAGCCCGAGTACATCGAGGACGTGCTGGCCGACGAGCCGCAGGCCGCGGCCGACGCGGGCGACAGCGACGCCGAGACCGATCCGCTGTACGACCAGGCCGTGCAGGTCGTGCTCGAGAGCCGCAAGGCCTCGGTGTCGTGGGTGCAGCGGCGCCTGAAGATCGGCTACAACCGCGCGGCGCGCATGGTCGAGAAAATGGAAGCGACCGGCCTGGTCGGCCCCAGCGGCCCCGGCGGCGTGCGCGAAGTACTGGCGCAGAACCGATGAAAAAGGGGACGCACATAATTTTCGGCATGGCGCGGGTCGTGATAATTGTGTGCGTCCCCTTTTTCTTCTTGGCGCAGTCCGCACTCGCCGGCCCCGAGACCGACGCGCTGCAGCGCTTCGTCGACCAGGTCGACACGCTGACGGCGACGTTCCAGCAGGCGCAGAAGGACGAGCGCGGCAAGGTGATCGCGGCCTCGTCCGGGCGCGTGTGGCTGTCGCGGCCCGGCAAGTTCAGGTGGAGCTACGAGAAGCCGTACCAGCAGCTGATGGTGTGCGACGGCAAGGACCTGTGGCAGTACGACCCGGACCTCAGCCAGGCCATGGTGCGGCCCGCCGCCGGCACGCTGCAGGGCACGCCGGCGCAGCTGCTGACCGATCGCGCCGCGCTGGGCCAGCATTTCACCATCGAGGCTGCCGGATCCGAGGACGGCGCGCAGCGCGTGCGGCTGGTGCCGAAGGCCGCCGACAGCGACTTCAAGTCCATCGAGCTGTGGCTGAAGGACGGCGCGCCGTCGCGCATGCGCTTCTTCGATCCGCTCGGCGGCGTGAGCGAAGTCGAGTTCAGCGACGTCCGCACCAACCTCAAGCTCGACGCCAAGCTGTTCCGCTTCGACCCGCCCAAGGGCACCGAAGTCATCCGCGCGGAGGCGCCGCCGGGGCCGTGACCGCATGCTAGACCCCAAGCTGCTGCGCTCCGAGCCGGAGCGCGTGCGCGAGCTGCTCGCGCGGCGCGGGTTCGCCTTCGACCTGGAGAAGTTCTCCTCGCTCGAAGGTCGCCGCAAGTCCGTGCAGGTCGAGACCGAGCAGCTGCAGGCCGACCGCAATGCGCGCTCCAGGGCCATCGGCATGGCCAAGGGCCGCGGCGAGGACGTGGCGCCGCTGATGCAGGAGATGGAGGCGCTCAAGGCCAGGCTCGACGCCAACGCCGCGGCGCTCGACGCGCTGCAGGCCGAAGTCGATCGCTTCGCGCTCGACCTGCCGAACCTGCCGCACGCCAGCGTGCCGACGGGCGGCGACGAGGCCGCCAACGTTGAAATTCGCCGCTGGGGCACGCTGCGCTCGGCCAAGGGCGCGAAGGACCACGTCGACCTCGGCGAGGCGCTGGGGCAGATGGATTTCGCCGCCGCCGCCAAGATCACCGGCGCGCGCTTCGTCGTGCTGCGCGGCGGGCTCGCGCGCCTGCACCGGGCCCTGATCCAGTTCATGCTCGACCTGCACACGCGCGAGCACGGCTACGAAGAGGTCTACGTGCCGTACCTGGTGAACGCGCAGTCCATGCGCGGCACCGGCCAGCTGCCCAAGTTCGCCGCCGACCTGTTCCACTTGCAGGGCGAGCAGGACTGGTGGCTCGTGCCCACCGCCGAAGTGCCCGTCACCAACCTGCTGCGCGACGAGATCGTGCCGGCCGAGCAGCTGCCGCGCCGCTGGGTCGCGCACACGCCGTGCTTCCGCGCCGAGGCCGGCTCGGCCGGCAAGGACACGCGCGGCATGATCCGCCAGCACCAGTTCGAGAAGGTCGAGCTGGTGCAGGCCGTG
>JANNLM010000051.1:0-3516 GCA_031396825.1 Gammaproteobacteria bacterium
CGCGCAGCCACAGCCCGGCGGGCTGGCGGCGCAGCTCGCGCGCGCTGCGCGCGCGGCGCCCGCGCAGCAGCCGGGCGAGCGCGACCGGCAGCGCGGCCGGCTGGCCGGGCCGGTTGAAGAACACCAGGTGCGCCAGCGCCGGCAGCTCGCGCCAGCGGTGCCAGCGCGGCAGCGAACGCACCGCGTCCTGGCCGAGCAGCAGGCACAGCGGCGTGCGCGGGAACTGCGCGCGCAGCGACTCCAGCGTGTCGACCGTGTACGAAGGACCCTTGCGCCGCAGCTCGCGCGCATCGGCCACCAGCCCGCGCCGGCGCGCGATGGCGAGCTTCACCCAGCGCAGGCGCCGCTTGGCCTCGATCGCGGGCTTGGCGCGCAGCGGCGGACTGGCCGCGGGGATCAGCCGCACTTCGGCCAGCCGCAACTGGCGCCGCGCCGCGGTGGCGAGGCGCAAGTGGCCGTTATGAATGGGAGCGAAGGTGCCCCCGAAGATGCCGATCAACGAATGTGCCCGTCGCCGATGACGATCCATTTCAGCGAGGTCAGGCCCTCGAGCCCGACCGGGCCGCGCGCGTGGAATTTATCTGTACTGATACCGACCTCGGCACCGAGGCCGTACTCGTAGCCGTCGGCGAAGCGCGTCGAGGCGTTGACCATCACCGAGCTCGAGTCCACCTCGCGCAGGAAGCGGCGGGCGCGCGACAGGTTCTCGGTCACGATCGCATCGGTGTGCTGCGAGCCGTACTCGGCGATGTGCTCCATCGCCTGGTCCATGCCGTTGACCACGCGGATGGACAGGATCGGCGCGAGGTACTCGGTGCGCCAGTCCTCGGTCGTGGCCGCCTTGATGCCGGACAGGATCTTGCGGGTCTTGTCGCAGCCGCGCAGCTCGACGCCGTGCTCCTGGTAGATGCGGCCGAGCTCCGGCAGCACCTTGGCGGCGACCTCCTGGTCGACCAGCAGCGTCTCCATGGTGTTGCAGGTGCTGTAGCGCTGGGTCTTGGCATTCACCGCGACCGCCACCGCCTTTTCCAGGTCGGCGGCGCCATCGATGTAGACGTGGCAGATGCCGTGCAGGTGCTTGATCACCGGCACGCGCGCGTGCTCGGTCACGAACTCCACCAGGCTCTTGCCGCCGCGCGGGATCACCACGTCCACGTACTGCGGCATGGTCAGCAGCTCGCCGACGGCCTTGCGGTCGGTGGTGTCGACCACCTGCACCGCGTCGGTCGGCAGGCCGGCGTCCTTGAGCGCCTTGTCCATGCAGTGGGCGATGGCGAGGTTCGAGTTCAGCGCCTCGCTGCCGCCGCGCAGGATGCAGGCGTTGCCCGACTTCAGGCACAGCGCGGCGGCGTCGGCCGTCACGTTGGGCCGCGACTCGTAAATGATGCCGATCACGCCGATCGGCACGCGCATGCGGCCGACCTGGATGCCCGAGGGGCGGGGTTGCAAGCCGATGAATTCGCCGACCAGGTCCTGCAGGTTGGCGACCTGGCGCACGTGGTCGGCCATCGCCTCGATGCGTTCGGCGTTCAGCTCGAGGCGGTCCATCAGCGCGGGTTCGAGCTTGCCGGCCCCGCCGGCCTTCAGGTCGAGCGCGTTGGCCGCCAGCACGCGGCCGCGATCGGCGCGCAGGGTTTCGGCGAACGAGAACAGTGCGGCGTTTTTCTGGCCGGTCTCCGCCCGCGCGACGACGCGGGACGCGGCGCGCGCACGGGCGCCGCGGTCCTTCATCTGGGTGCTGAGGCTGCGGGGCTTGGCCGGGGCCGCCTTGGCGGCGGCTTCCTTGCCTACATCGGGACTCATCGGGTGCGCGCTGGACCGGGTTTCTGGGGGGGTGCGGCCTGACTCGCCGCGAGCACGCATGTTAACAGTTCTTCCCAGGCCGCCGGCTCGCCGGAGGTAGATTTTCCTTTTAAATCAATGCTTGAGGCCTGTGACAACCAGCCGTATACCTGCGCCGGCCGGGCTCGCGGCAGGGCCTTCAGGTAGGGCGCCTGGCGCGGCCCGAAGATCTTGGCGGCCTCGCAGGCGGCGGCGGCGTTGCGCGACTGGGCGTAATGGGTCGCCGCCAGGCCCCACTGGCGCAGCATCCAGGCCCAGGCACCGACCAGCGCCGGCAGTTCCACCCCCTCTTCGCGCAGGCGCGCCAGGCTGCGCGCCGCGCCGGCGGCATCGCCGGCCAGGACCTTGTCGGTCAGGTCGAAGGCGTCGAAGCGCGCCGAATCGGCGACCGCCAGGCGAATGGCGTCTTCGTCGAGCGTTTCGCCGGGGTGAAGGAGTTTTAGCTTTGCGATGTCCTGCTGCGCGGCCAGCAGGTTGCCTTCGGTGCGGTGCACCAGCAGCTCGATCGCCTCCGCCGTCGCGGTCAGGCCGGCTTCCTTGAGGCGGCCGCCGACCCAGTGCGGCAGCTCCTCGGGCTTCACCGGGAATACGTACAGGCTCGCGCCCTTCTGCTCCAGCGCGGTGTACCAGCCGCTCTGGCGCGTGCGGTACTCGAGCGCGCCGCAGACCAGCAAGATGACGGTGTCGGGCACCGGCGATTCGGCCAGCGCCTTGAGCGCCTTCGCGCCCGCGTCGCCCGGCGCGCCCGACGGCAGGTTGACCTCGATCAGGCGGCGGCTCGCAAACAGCGACAGGCTCGCGGCGGCCTGGGTCAGCGCCGACCAGTCGAAGCTGCGGTCGGCGTCCAGCACCTGGCGCTCGCTGTAGCCCTGCTTGCGCGCGGTCGCGCGCAGTGCGTCGAGCGACTCCTGGATCAGCAGCGGCTCCTCGCCGGCGACGACGTACAGCGGCAGCAGCGGCTGCTTGAGGTGCGCGGCGAGCTGGGCGAGGCGGAGTTGCATGGGGCGGTAACTATAATGTGGGCCGTGGATCGCGATTACAGCCCCATCGACCAGGTATTGATGCGCCTTCACCAGGCGCTGTCAGGCGTGGCGCCGCCGCCGGCCGGGGACACGCGCCCCAATCCGGCCGCGGGCGTCGCCGCGCCCGAGCTGGACGACGCCGCGCGCCGGCACGCCGCCGGCCTGATGCGCGTCAATCACGCCGGCGAAGTCGCGGCGCAGGCCCTGTATCAGGGCCACGCGCTGGTCGCGCGCAGCCCCGAGGTGCGCGAGCACATGCTCGAGGCCGCCGCCGAGGAGCGCAGCCACCTGGCCTGGTGCGAGGAGCGTCTCAGGGAATTGGGTGAAGGACCGAGCCGGCTCGATCCGCTGTGGTACGCCGGCTCGTTCGCCATCGGCGCGCTCGCCGGGCTGGCCGGCGACCGCTGGAGCCTGGGCTTCGTCGAGGAAACCGAGAAGCAGGTCTCCGAGCACCTGTCCGGTCACCTCGACCAGCTCCCGGACGAGGACGCGCGCAGCCGCGCGATCGTCGAGGCCATGCGCGCCGACGAGGAGCGCCACGGCGCCGAAGCGGTCGCCGCCGGCGCGCAGCCGCTGCCGAAGCCGGTGCAGGAACTGATGCGCGCGGTGGCGCGACTGATGACGCGCAGCGCGTACTGGGTCTAGGGACTCA
>JANNLM010000062.1:0-8512 GCA_031396825.1 Gammaproteobacteria bacterium
TGCCGGGCTACGGCAGCGCGCTCGAGGTGTTCGCACGCCATTGGCAGCCGCAGGCTTCGATCAACCTGCTGCAGGGCGCCTACTCCGAGAAGCAGGACTGGCAGCGCGTCGCCCAGCCGTGGCGGCTCGCCGGCGCCCTGGGCCTGGTCTGGCTCGCGCTCGCGGGCACCTACCAGGCGGCCGCCGCCTGGCGCACGGGCCGCGAGCTCGCCGCGCAGACCCGCAGCAACTTCGCCCGCTGCCAGCAGGTGCTGCCGAAGGACTGCGTCAGCGAGGCGCTGATGCCGGCCGTGATCGAGCAGCAGACGCGGTTGCGCGGCGCCAGCACCAACCGGGCGCCGCTGTTCCAGCTGCTGGCGACCCTCCACGCGGCGCTGCAGGCCACGCCCGGCCTGACGCTCGAATCGATGCAGTTCCGCGAGGGCGCGCTCTACCTGAGCCTGACCGGCACCGACTTGCAGAAGCTGGAGGCGTTGCGCGCGTGGTACGGCGCGCGGCGCGAGGCCCAGTTGCAGGTCGAGGCCGCCAACGCCGGCGCCAGCGGCGTGCAGATCCGCCTGAAGCTGACCGCGGCATGAGCACGCCCCTGGAGCGCGCGCGCGCGTGGTGGTCCTCGCTGGCCGAGCGCGAGCGTCGCGTACTCGGCGCCGGCGGGGCTGTCCTTGGCGTTGTCATTTTTTATCTGGCGGTCTGGGAGCCATTGGCCAACGCGCGGCACCAACAGCACGTGGACCTGGCCGCGGCGCGCGCCCTCGCCGTGCAACTGGAAGTGCTGGCCGCGGGCGGATCGCGCGGCGCGGGACCGACCGCCGGCGCCGGCCAGTCGCTGCTGGCGATCATCGACCAGTCGAGCAAGGCCAGCGCGCTGACCAAGCCGCCGACGCGGCTGCAGCCCGAGGGTGACGACACCGTGCGCATCTGGCTCGACGACGTGCCGTTCGACGTGCTGATGCGCTGGCTCGGTGACCTGCAATCCCGCTACGGCGTGCGCGTGGACAACGCCGACATCGAGCGCGAGTCCGGACCGGGCCTGGTCAACGCGCGCCTGACGCTGGTGCGCGGCGCATGAAGAAGCGCTGGGCGATGGCGCTCGCGGCCGCGGCGTTCCTGCTGACGCTGGTGCTGCACGCGCCCGGAAATCTCCTCTACGCCTGGGTGCTCAACGCGCGCCCCGGGATGCCGAACCAATTGCACGGCATCCACGGCACGCTGTCGCAGGGTGGTTTCGCCGCGCTGACCATCAACAACCGCCCCGTCCTGGGGCAAGCCAGCTGGGATCTGCACCCGCTGTGGCTGGCCCTGCTGCGCGTGAGCGCCGACGTCCAGTCCAGCGGCGATCCGGTGGTGCGCATGCGCGTGTCCCGCTCGGTGTTCGGCAGCGTGCGGCTGTCCCGCGTCAACGCCGCCGGCAGCGTCAAGGCGTTGCTCGGAGCGTTGCGCCAGCCGCTGCCGGTCGAAGGCCAGGCCCGTCTCGACCTGCCACTGCTGCGGCTGGTCGGGGGCACGCCGATCGAGGCCGAGGGCAGCGTCGAGATCGAGAACCTGGCGTGGACGCTGGCGAAGGAGCCGCTGGCGCTCGGCAGCTTCAACGCGGCGCTCTCGACCGCCAACGACGTCATCCACGTCAATTTCGGCAGCGGCCCCGGCCCGCTCGAGGTCGGCGGCACCGCGACGCTCGGCGCCGAGCGCGCCTATGAGCTCGACCTGCAGCTGCGGCCGCGCCCCGGCGCCCCGGAGCAATTGCTCACGCTGGTGCGCTCGCTCGGCCCGGCCGACGGCCAGGGTTGGCACCACCTGCGGCGCCAGGGCACGCTGCCGTGACTTCAGTGACTTCCCCGTGAGGGAGGTGCACGTCACCGTCGCGGCGGTGGTCGCGCAAGAGGGCAAGTTCCTGTTCGTCGAGGAGAGCATCGGCGGGCGCACCGTGCTGAACCAGCCCGCCGGCCACTGGGAAGCCGGCGAGACCCTGCTGCAGGCCGTGGTCCGCGAAACGCTCGAGGAGACCGGCTGGGACGTCGAGCCCACCGCCCTGCTCGGCGTCTACGAGTTCGAGCCGCCCGACCTCGGCTATGGCTTCCTGCGCTTCGCGTATCTCGCCACGCCGCAGCGCCACCACGCCGGCCGCAAGCTCGATCCGGGGATCGTGCGCGCCTTGTGGCTCACGCCCGACGAACTGCGCCGCGAGCACGCACGCCACCGCAGCCCGATGGTGCAGCGCTGCGTCGACGACGCGCTCGCCGGCAAGCACCACCCGCTATCCCTCATCGGGCATTTGTAGGCGGAAGTCGCAGTGAGCAACGCGAATACCCACGTCGTCGTCGGCCTGTCCGGCGGCGTCGACTCCGCCGTGTCGGCGCTGCTGCTCAAGCAGCAGGGCTACAAGGTGTCGGGCCTCTACATGGTCAACTGGACCGAGGACGAGGAAGGCTATTGCACCGCCGCGCAGGACTACCAGGACGCGCGCGCCGTGTGCGACGAGCTCGACATCCCGCTGCATCGCGTGGATTTCTCCAAGGAGTATCGCGCGCGCGTGTTCGAGCGCTTCCTGGTCGACTACGCCGGCGGCCGCACGCCCAATCCCGACGTGCTGTGCAACCGCGAGATCAAGTTCCAGCCGTTCCGCGAGCACGCGCTACGCCTCGGCGCCGACTGCATCGCCACCGGCCATTACGCGCGCCTCGACGAGGATGCCGACGGGCCGCGGCTGCTGCAGGCGGCCGATCCCAACAAGGACCAGACCTACTTCCTCGCCACCGTCGAGCGCGCCGCGCTCGAGGGCGTCTTGTTCCCGGTTGGCGGCCTGACCAAGCCGGAGGTTCGACGCATCGCACAGCACGCCGGGCTGCCGAACCACCGCAAGCCGGATTCCGTTGGCGTTTGCTTCATCGGCGAGCGGCCGATGCGCGAGTTCCTGGCCCGCTACCTGAAGCCGGCGCCCGGCCCGATCGAAGACGAGGCCGGCCGGCCGCTGGGCGAGCATCCGGGCCTGATGTTCTTCACGCTCGGCCAGCGTCGCGGACTGCGCGTGGGCGGCCGCCGCGGCGCGGCGCAAGCACCCTGGTACGTCATCGGCAAGGACGCCGCGCGCCGGGCGCTGATCGTGTCGCAGGACGCCGCGCATCCGCGCCTGTTCAGCACGACGGTGCGCACCCGGCCGTTCCAGTGGCTGCGCCAGCCGCAGCCCCTGCCCGGCGCGCTGCACGCCCGCATCCGCCATCGCCAGGAGTTGCAGGCCTGCACCGCAACGACGCGCGCCGACGGCCGTGTCGAGATCAGGTTTGCCGAGCCGCAACGCGCGGCGGTGGCCGGCCAGTACGCCGTGCTCTACGCGGGAGAGGAATGCCTGGGGGGCGGCGAGATCGAATCGGCGTGGTAGGGCGGCATTCCCATGCCGCCGGCAAGGGATTGCCGGCCTACAGCACCGCGGCCTGCTGCGCGGCGCCCATGGCGCGGCGGCCGGAGATCTCCGAGTACTGCGCCATGATGTCGCGCACCTGCGGCATCATCTCGATGAACTTGGGCACCAGGCGCGGATCGAACTGGCGCCCGGCCTCGCGCCGCAGCAGCGCCACGGCTTCCTCGACCGGCCAGGCCTGCTTGTACGGCCGCGTGCTGGTCAGCGCGTCGAACGCGTCGGCCACCGCGACGATGCGGCCCACCAGCGGGATGGCCTCGCCGCGCAGCGCACGCGGGTAGCCGCTGCCGTCCCAGCGCTCGTGGTGCGTCAGCGCGATGACGCGCGCCATCTCGAGCAGCTCGTTGTTGTGCCGGCCGATGATGCCGGCGCCGATCACCGGGTGGCGCTTGACGATCGACCACTCGTCCGGCGTCAGCGGCCCGGCCTTCTCGAGGATGCTGTCGGGCACGCCAATCTTGCCGACGTCGTGCATCGGCGCGGCGTTGAACAGGATCTCGGCGCGGTAGTCCGGGATGCCGACGGCCAGCGCCATCATCCGGCAGTAGTGGCTCATGCGGATAACGTGGTAACCGGTCTCGTCGTCCTTGAACTCGGCGGCGCGGCCGAGCCGGCGGATGATCTGCAGGCGCGTGTCCTCCAGCTCGCGCGTGCGCTGCTGCACCAGCTCCAGCAGGTGGCGCTTCTGGTCGTAGAGCTGGATGTGGGTGCGCACGCGCGCCCGCACGATCGCCGGGCTGACCGGCTTGACGATGTAGTCCACCGCGCCGAGCTCGAAGCCGCGCGCCTCGTCTTCCGCCTCGCCCATGCCGGTGACGAAGATCACGGGGATGCGCTGCGTCTGGTAGTCGTTCTTGAGGCGCCGGCAGACCTCGTAGCCATCCATCACCGGCATCTTCACGTCGAGCAGGATCAGGTCTGGCTGCGGATCGGTGCGCGCGGCCGTGAGGGCGCGCTCGCCGCTGGTCGCCACGCGGACGGAGTACTCGTCCTGCAGCACGCCGCTCAGCACGTGGATGTTCTCGGGCGTGTCGTCGACGACCAGCACCGTCGGTCGGATCAGGTCCTGCTCGGCCATGTCGTTCCTGTTATGTCCCTTCCGGTCAGGGTACCCGTAAACCTAGCGAGCCGCCCATGCGCGGACCAAAATTATAAGCCGGCCGGTGCCGGTTCTCGCGGCAGCGCAGCAAGCGCGGCCATGGCGCGCGCATGCGCCGCTTCCAGCGCCTGCGTCTCGGCCTCCACGGTTTCGGCATTCCTGCGCAGCGCCGTCTCCAGCGCCGCGGCGGCCGCGTACAGCTCCTTGGCCGACAGGGTCCCCGCCACGCCCTTGAGGGTGTGCGCCTCGGCTTTGGCCTTGGCCCGGTCGCCGGCCGCGAGCGCCGTGCGGATCTCCGTGGCGGCTCGGCCCGAGTGGTCATAGAACTGCAGCAGCAGGCGGCGGTACAGGCCGCGGTCGCCGCCGACCCGCTTGACGCCGTCGGCGACGTTGAAGCCGTCCAGCGTGGCCGGCATGTCGGCCAAGGCCTGCGTGGGGACCAGCGCCGCCGCGACCGGAGCGGCGGCCGCCGCGCCGCGGGCCGGCAGCCAGCGTGCCAGCGTGCCCATCAGCTGCTCGATGCCGATCGGCTTGCTGATGTGGTCGCTCATGCCGGCCTCCAGGCAACGGTCGCGGTCGCCCGCCATCACACTGGCGGTCATGGCGATGATCGGCAACCCCTTGAGGCGCGGCAGGTCGCGGATCGCACGCGTCGCCTGCAGCCCATCCATCACCGGCATCTGCAGGTCCATCAGCACGGCGTCGTAACCGCGCGCCTGCACGGCGTTGAGCGCCTCCTCGCCGTTGGCGGCCACGTCCACCATGACGCCGGCGCCCTGCAGCAGCTCGACCGCCACCTGCTGGTTGATCGGGTTGTCCTCGGCCAGCAGCACGCGCGCGCCGGCCAGGTTCGGCGGCGGCGCCGTGTTCGCCGGCGCCGGCGCCTGCTCGGCAAACGGCGCGCGGGCGAGCAGCACGACGAACCAGAACGTGCTGCCGCGTCCCGGCGCGCTGCTGACGCCGATCTCGCCGCCCATCAGCTCGACCAGGCGCTTGCTGATCGACAGGCCGAGGCCGGTGCCGCCGAAGCGCCGCGTGGTCGAGCTGTCGGCCTGCACGAATGGGCGGAACAGCCGCGCGGCCTGCTCCTCGGTCAGGCCGACGCCGGTGTCCTCGATGGCGAAGCGCACGCGCACGCCCTCGCCGACGTGCTCGACCACGCGCGCCTGCACCGAGACGCGCCCGCGCGGCGTGAACTTCACCGCGTTGTTGGTCAGGTTCAGCAGCACCTGCGACAGGCGCAGCGGGTCGCCGAGCAGGTACGCCGGCAGCTCCGGCCCGACGTCCATGTGCAGCTCGAGGCCCTTCTCGGCGATGCGGTGCCCGACGATGCTGACCAGGTCGTCGAAGATGGTGTGCACGTTGAAACGGATGTTCTCGAGCTGCAGCTGGCCGGCCTCGATCTTGGACACGTCGAGCACGTCGTTGACGATGCGCAGCAGCGACTGCGCCGCGCCGGAGATCTTGGTCAGGTAGTCGCGCTGGCGGTGGTTGAGGTCGGTCTTCAGCGTCAGGTGCGACAGGCCGATGATGGCGTTCATCGGCGTGCGGATCTCGTGGCTCATGTTGGCCAGGAACTCGCTCTTGGCGCGGTTGGCGGCGTTGGCCGCGTCCTGCGAGGCCGCCAGGTCGGCCTCGAGGCGCTTGCGCTCGGTGATGTCCATCGCGTAACCGTTCCAGATGCCGGCGATCGACGGATCGGCGCTGCGCTTGGGAATGGCCTCGATGTGGATCCAGCGCGGGCCGTGGTCGCCGCGCACGCGGAAATCGATGTTGAACAGCCCGAGCGTCTTGACCGCCTGCGCCATGGTCTCGCGCAGCCGCACGCGATCCTCCTCCACCACCACCGAGCTCAGCGTCGGCCAATCGAGCACCGGCTCCGCCAGGTCGAGCCCGAGCAGGTTGTAGTACGCCTCGCGGCCGAACACGACTTGCCCGCTGCCGTCGGGCCGCACGATGGACTGGTAGACCACGCCGGGCAGGCCCTGCGCCATGTCGACCACGTGCTGGCGCGCCTCGGCCAGTTCCTGCTGCAGCGTGCGCCGCTCGGCGATCTCGCCGCGCAGGCGCCGCAGGTAGACGAACACGAACAACGCGACCAGGCCGGCGCCGGTCAGCGCCTGCAGCGTTGTGCGCCACACCGCCGCCGGGTCGAGGCCGCGCTCGTACTCGACGTTGATCCAGCGGTCGAGCAGGCGCTGCCGCTCCTCGGGCGTGATCGTCGCCAGGCCCTTGTTCAGGATGCCGACCAGCTCCGGCCAGTCGGCGCGCACCGCGATGTAGACGCGGCGGTCCTGGTCGTCGGCCGGCGCGGCCACCTTGAGGTTGGCCAGCCCGAGCTCGCGCAGCTTGTAGTGCATCACGGTGATGCTGCCGACGGTGGCGTCGGCCTTGCCGGTGGCGACCGCCTCCAGCGCCGCGCCGACGTCGTCGACCGGCAGCACCTTGAGCGCCGGGTAGCGCTCGACCAGCTCCGCGGTCTCGGTGTAGCCGGTCACCAGCGCGAAAGTCTTGTCGGCCAGCGCGGCGACGTCCGGGATGAACGGCGTATCGTCGCGCACGACGATGACCGAGCGATAGGTCAGGATCGGCGCGGTAAAGGCGAAATGGCCTTCCCGCTCGGGGCTGCGGCTCGACGCCAGCAACAGGTCCGCGCCGCGCATGCGCGCCGACTCGTAGGCCTGCATGAAGGTCTGGCCCCTGACGTACTCGACGTTGAGGTCGAGCCGCTGCGCCACCAGCGCCATCAGGTCGGCGGCCAGTCCCGCCGGCATGCCGTCGGCGTCGTCGAAATCGATCGGCGCCCAGGCCGGGTCGTTGGCCGCGCGGATGATCGGGTGCTCGTCGAGCCAGGCCAGCTCGCGCTCGGTCAGCGCCAGCGGCGACTGCTCGGGGGTGCCGGGCATGTGCACCGCCGGCGCCGCAGCGGGCAGCGTGGCCAGCGCAAGCAATAGCAGCGAACCGGCGCGCCGGCGCAGGCCTGCCGCGTTCACGACGGCGACGCTGCCGGCACGGAGTACTGTTTCTGCACCACGCGGATGTCGGGCAGCAGCTCGATGAAGCGCGGCACCAGGTCCGGGTCGAACAGGTCGCCGCTGTGCCGCTCCAGGTAGGCCACGGCGTCCTCGACCGGCCACGGTTTCTTGTAAGGACGCGCGCTGCACAGGGCGTCGAACACGTCGGCCACGGCGATGAGGCGCGCCTCGATCGGGATGTCGGCGCCCTTGCGCGCTCGCGGGTAGCCCTGCCCGTTCCAGCGCTCGTGGTGGCCGAGCGCGACGAGGCGCGCCGTCTCGAGCAGCTCGTTCTTGTGCTTGCCGATGATCCCGGCGCCGATGGCCGGGTGCTGCCGCATGATGGTCCACTCCTCGTCGGTCAGCGGCCCCGGCTTCTGCAGGATGTGGTCGGGGATGCCGATCTTGCCGACGTCGTGCATCGGCGCGGCGTGGAACAGCACTTCGGCGCGGTCCGCGCTGAACCCGGCCGACAGCGCCAGAAGCCGGGTGTAGTGGCTCATGCGAATGACGTGCAGGCCGGTGTCGTCGTCCTTGTATTCGGCGGCGCGACCGAGCCGGCGGATCACTTCGAGGCGCGTGACTTCGACTTCCCTGGTGCGCTCCTCCAGCGCCTGGGTGCGCTGCTGCACCAGCTGCGCCAGGTGGCGCTCCTGCGCATGCAGCGCCACGTGCGTGCGCACGCGCGCCAGCAGCGTCGCCGGGTTCATCGGCTTGGTGATGAAGTCCACGCCGCCGGCCTCGAAGCAGGCGGTCTCGTCCTCGGCCTCGGACAGTGCCGTCAGGAAGATGACCGGGACCCCGCGCGTCTCCGCGTGCTGCTTGAGCTGACGGCACACTTCCATGCCATTCATGGCCGGCATCATCACGTCGAGCAGGATCAGGTCCGGCGGGTCGGCGCGGGCGATCTCGATGGACTTGGCGCCGTCCAGCGCAAAATTCCTCAACCTGGTCTCAACTGCTCAACTATATTATATTGTAGTA
>JANNLM010000084.1:0-3785 GCA_031396825.1 Gammaproteobacteria bacterium
TTCGCCATCGCCGAGCAGGCCGCCATGGCCACGGCGGTGCTGGTCACCGCGCTGCAGGGCGGGGGCAACGCGCCCAAGGGCGTCAACAACGCGATCGACGCGGTCTACGCCGCGGTCGCCGACCGCGAGAAGTACGAGCCCTGGAAGATGCGCCAGGCGCTGGCGCTCGCGCGTACCGAGATCGCCAAGACCTATAAGTGAGGGAACCCTTTCGGGTTAGGCGGCTGCGCGCTGCTGCGAAGCGCGTTCGGGCAGCTTGAAGCCCGCGACGGCCTGGCGCAGCTTGTCCGACAGCGCGTTCAAGCTACCGACCTGCGTCGCCGTCTGGGCGGCCGAGCCGGCGGTCTGCACCGCGATGTCGCGGATGACCTGCATGGTGCCGGCAATCTTGGTGGCGGCGGCCGACTGGCCGCGCGCCTGTGCGGAAATCTCGGTGATCAGGCGGGCGAGGTCGTTCGACGCGCCTTCCACCTGCGTCAGCGCCTGGCCGGCTTCTTCGGCCGACTTCGCGCCGGCGACCACGTTCGCGGTCGAACGCTCCATCGAGACGATGGCCTCGGTCGTGTCGGCCTGAATGGTCTTGACCAGGTTCTCGATCTGGCGCGTCGCGTTGGCGGCGCGTTCGGCCAGTCGTTGCACTTCGTCGGCGACCACCGCGAAGCCGCGGCCCTGCTCGCCGGCCATGGCGGCCTGGATCGAGGCGTTCAGCGCGAGCGTGTTGGTCTGTTCCGAGATGTCGTTGATGAACTCGATGATGTTGCCGATTTCCTGCGAGGACTCGCCGAGGCGCTTGATGCGCTTGGCGGTGTCCTGAATCTGCTCGCGCAGCGAAGCCATGTTCTGGATGGTGCGGTTCACCGTCTCGGCGCCGTTGCGCGCGACTTGCACCGAGCGCTGGGCGTCCTGGGCGAGCGACTCGGCGCGGCCGGCCACTTTCTCCAGCTGCTGCGACGAGGCGACGATCGCCGTCGTCACGTTGGCCACCTCTTTGGCCTGCCGTTCGGAGGCCTGGTTCATCTTGCGGGCGGTGTCGGCGGTGCTCGACGCGGCGGTCGACAGCTCGGCCGAGGTCGTGTTGATGGTGCCGACCAGGCTGCGCATCGAACCGACCGTGTAGTTGATCGAGTCCGCGATCGCGCCGGTGAAGTCCTCGGTCACGGTCACGTCCACCGTGAGGTCGCCGTCGGCGAGGTTCGTGATTTCGTCCAGCAGCTCGAGAATGGCCTTCTGCTGGCGCGTGTCGCGGTCCACGGCCTCGGTCACGCGGCGGCGGCCGTCCAGGATGATGAAGATGACCAGCAGCACCAGCGCGGCGAGGGCGAGGGCGCCGAGGATGTAGGACAGCGTCGGGTCGAGCTTGCGGTCGTTGACGGCGTCGAGCACGTTCTGGTCGACGGCGTTGCCGGCCGTGATGATGTTGGTCGCCGCGGCGAGGAAGCCGCCGGCCGCTTCCTGGTACTGCTGCAGCTTCGGCGCGTCGGCCTCGATCGTCTCGATGGCGGTCACGATCGGCGCGAAGCCTTCGGCGGCGGTGGCGATCAACGCCGCGGTCGCCTTGTTCTGCGCCAGCACCTGCTGTCCGGACTGGAAGTCGGCCTGCAGCCGCTTCAGGATCCCGGCCACGGCGGCGACGTCGGGGCCGAGGCCGGTCAGGATGCGGGCGGTGGTGCCGATGCGCTCCAGGCGCAGCAACTGGTTGGAGACCACGCGGTCCGGCGGCAGCTGCTCATAGGTCAGGCGCACGCCGTTCACGGCGTCGAGGATCGTCGCCACGCTGGAGCCGGTGCGCTGATAGGCCTCGGCGTTGGCGAGAATGCCCTGGATGCTGGGCTGGTTGTCGACCCACACCCTCTTCAGTTCGGTGACGTTTTCCTGGAATTCGTCCGGCAGCGGGTCCATGTTGGCTTCGTCGTCGCCGGTCGCGAAGGTGTCGATCAGCGAGCCGAAGGCGCGGCTGCCTTCCTGCTCGACGGTCAGGTCGGTCAGGGCGCGGAAGTCGGGTTCGAGGCCCTGCGAGGCTTCGCGCGAAATCTTGGTGAGCAGGTCGATGCTGGCCTTGAGTTCGAGACGCTGGTCGAGCCAGGCCTGGTTCTTGACGCCGGCGCTCTGGATGTAGAAGAAGCTCGCGAACGCGCCGGCCATCAGCACGATGGCGGTGATGGACAGGAAGATGATGCGGCGGACGCCGCGTGGTCGGGCGCCCGCTTTGGCAGCGGCGACAGGCTTGGTGCTAGCCATGATCCCCCCGGATCCCCCGTCGGTTCAGCTCAGCTCAACCGCCCAGTACCTGTTTGACCTTCGCCAGCAGGTCGGCGTCCTTGACCGGCTTCACCACGTACTCGCGGGCGCCCTGGCGCATCGCCCAGAGGCGGTCGGTCTCCTGGTTCTTCGCGCTGACCACGATGATCGGAATCGCGCTCGTCTCAGGGTCCTTCGAAATCTGGCGCGTGGCCTGGAAGCCGTTGACGCCCGGCATGACGACGTCCATCACGATGGCGTCAGGTTTCTCGGCTTTCGCCTTGGCGATCGAATCCTGGCCCGAAGTCACTTCGATGACCTGATGGCCGCCCTTGGTGAGGATGTTCTTGAGGTTCTGCAGGTCCGCGGGTGCATCGTCGACAACCATGATCTTTGCCATGGAATTCTTTCTCCAGCGGGCCGCCGGCCCGTCACCATTCGTGAACCGGTTTTAACTATACACCAAGGATTTGGGGGACTTACGCCTCGAATACGCTGCGTCCCGCATGCAGCGTGCGCACCACACGGCCGCGGAACTGCTCGCCGGCGAAGGGCGTATGCCGTCCGGCGGAACGCATTTCCTCTGCGCGCAGGGTCCAGCGCGCGCCCGGATCGACCAAGGTCAGGTGGGCCGGGGCGCCTTCGCGCAGCCGGCCTGCGTCCAGCCCCAGCACGCTGGCCGGGCCGAGGGTCAGGCGCTCGACCGCCGCCAGCGGCGTCAGCAGCTTGTCGCCAACCAGCCGCAGCGCCAGGGGCAGGAGGGTCTCCAGCGCGGAAACGCCGGGCTCGGTCAGCGGCAGCGGGTTGATCTTGGCGTCGGCTTCGTGCGGCTGGTGGTCGGAGCAGATCGCGCCGATCGTGCCCTTGCGCACCGCCGCGCGCAGCGCGTCGCGATCTCGCGCCGTGCGCAGCGGCGGCAGCACATGGCAGGCCGCGTCGAAGCCGGCCAGCGACTCTTCGGTGAGGAACAACTGATGCATCGCAACATCGGCCGTGACGGGCAGCCCCGCGTCCTGCGCCTGCGCAATCATCTGCGCGCCGCGCGCGGTGGACAGGCGGCCGAAGTGCACGCGCGCCCCGGTCTCTTCGACCAGTGCCAGCCACTGCGCGATGGCGACGGTCTCGGCCGCCGCGGGAATGCCGGGCAGGCCCAGGCGCGTGGCGACGGCGCCCTCGTGCGCGCAGCCGCCGGCGGCGAGCGCCGCGTCCTGCGGCGTCACGTGCACGGTCAGGCCGACGCCCTGGGCGTATTCGAGCGCGCGCCGCGCGATCAGCAGGTTGGCGAGCGGCGCGAAGGCATTGGTGACGCCGACCACGCCGGCCGCGGCCAGCGCGGCCATGTCGGGCAGCGCCTCGCCGCCGAGGTTCTGCGTCAGCGCGCCGAGCACGTGCACGTCGAGGCCCGCGCCCGCGCGCGCCACGCGCGTCTGGATGCGGTCCACGACCGAGGGGGTGTCGATCACCGGGCGCGTGTCGGGCGGCATGCAGACCGTGGTGATGCCGCCGGCCTGCGCGGCGGGCATCTCGGACTTGATGGTGGCCTTGTG